>NZ_JAWUEI010000007.1:0-193248 GCF_036663495.1 Enterobacter sp. 342 | reverse complement strand
GCGGGGTGGAGCAGCCTGGTAGCTCGTCGGGCTCATAACCCGAAGGTCGTCGGTTCAAATCCGGCCCCCGCAACCAACACTTCTTAAAACAATAAACACCCTTAAGGGTGTTTTTTTGTATCTGTCGTTTGTGAATTTGCCGGGTATCTCACCCGGCTGAAAGATTTAACCGCGTCTCGCCAGCGTCGCCCCATCAGAGAAATACGCCCGGATCCCCGCCAGAATCGACTCCGCAACTTCCTGCTGGAATTTTGCCGTCTTGAGCTTGCGCTCTTCTTCAACATTACTGATAAAAGCCGTCTCAACCAGAATAGACGGAATATCCGGTGCCTTCAGAACCGCAAACCCGGCCTGCTCGACACTGTTTTTATGCAGCTTGTTGATATTACCAAGCTTACCCAGCACGGCTTTACCAAACTTCAGGCTGTCGTTAATGGTCAGTGACTGCACCATATCGAACATGGTGTGATCGACATAACGGTCGCCGCTTTTGCCCACACCACCGATAAGATCCGAGGCGTTCTGAGTATCCGCGAGATATCTCGCGGCAGTACTGGTCGCCCCTTTGGTTGAGAGCGCAAACACCGAAGAACCGCTTGGCTGGCGGCTGGTAAATGCATCCGCATGGATAGACACAAACAAATCGGCGCGCTGCTTCTGCGCTTTTGCCACGCGAACTTTCAGCGGAATAAAGACATCTTCATTACGCGTCATATAGGCGCGCATATTGCCTTCTTTATCGATCAACGCCTTCAGACGACGGGCGATTTGCAGCACCACGTCTTTTTCGCGGGTGCGATATTTTCCGACTGCACCCGAGTCTTCCCCGCCGTGCCCCGGATCAAGCATGATCACAATCGGACGATCACGCCCTGCTTTACCCGGCTGTGGGCCACTTTGCGCCGGTGGAACCTGCTTCTCGAGATTGCCCTGGTTATAATCTTCCAGTAACGCCAACAGAGGATCCTGAATATCCGTCGCATTCGCCGGGTATAGATCCATTACCAGGCGCTCTTTGAAGGTCGCAACAGGCGCAAGGGCAAACAACTGCGGCTTAACGTTCTGCTTCAACTCAAACACCATGCGCACGGTTTGCGGATCAAACTGCCCTACGCGCGCCGATTTAATAAACGGATCGTCACCGCGGATCTGCGCCGCCATCCCCTTCAGCACGGAATTGAGATTCACCCCTTCGAGATCCACGACCACGCGTTCAGGATTGCTTAAGGCAAATTGCTTATATTTCAACACGCGATTGGATTCAACCGTCACACGCGTATAGGTCGACGACGGCCAGACGCGAACCGCCACCACCTGACTTGTGGCGGCAAATCCTACCTGACTGACGCTAAGCAACCACATTGCCCCGGCCCCTTTTAACAAACGGCGACGGCTTATTGCTGAGTTGGATCCCGACATGCTTCTCCCGAGCAAGAAAACTGACTGATATACAAAATGTCCAAATTGACCGAAAACTTTAACGAATGACGCATAAACTGTCATCTATAAAAGGGTAAACAATCATACGTTAACGCACGGATTACTTATTAATTTCTGTGGGTCGCGGAAAATTTGCGCTTGCACATGTATCCACAATCGAATAAAAATACATAAATTACGAATAAACATTCATTAAGGGTTGTGCCATGGTGAAGGAGCGTAGAACCGAACTGGTCCAGGGATTCCGCCATTCTGTTCCCTATATCAACGCCCATCGGGGAAAAACGTTTGTCATCATGCTTGGCGGCGAAGCCATTGAGCATGAAAATTTTTCCAGCATCGTCAATGATATTGGCCTGCTACACAGCCTCGGGATCCGCCTGGTGGTGGTCTATGGCGCACGTCCGCAGATCGACGCCAACCTGGCCGCACACCACCACGAGCCGATTTACCACAAACATACTCGTGTGACGGATGCGAAAACCCTGGAACTGGTGAAGCAAGCAGCGGGTCTGTTGCAGCTGGATATTACGGCTCGCCTGTCGATGAGCCTGAACAACACGCCATTGCAGGGTGCGCATATCAACGTGGTGAGCGGTAACTTCATCATTGCCCAGCCTCTCGGTGTGGACGATGGCGTGGATTATTGCCACAGCGGACGTATTCGTCGTATTGATGAAGAGGCGATTCACCGCCAGCTGGACAGTGGTGCCATTGTACTGATGGGGCCAGTGGCCGTTTCCGTGACCGGAGAAAGCTTTAACCTCACCTCAGAAGAGATTGCCACTCAACTGGCGATTAAGCTGAAGGCGGAAAAAATGATTGGGTTTTGCTCTTCCCAGGGTGTCGTAAACGATGAAGGGGTGATTGTGCCCGAACTCTTCCCTAATGAAGCCCAGGCCCGCGTAGAAGCACTGGAAGCTGAAGGTGACTACCATTCTGGTACCGTGCGTTTTCTGCGTGGCGCTGTGAAAGCCTGTCGCAGCGGTGTGCGCCGTAGCCACCTGATCAGTTATCAGGAAGACGGAGCACTGTTACAGGAGCTGTTCTCCCGGGATGGTATCGGCACGCAGATTGTTATGGAGAGTGCTGAGCAGATCCGCCGTGCCACCATCAATGATATCGGCGGTATTCTGGAGCTGATCCGGCCGCTGGAGCAACAGGGTATTCTGGTTCGCCGTTCACGCGAGCAGCTGGAAATGGAGATCGACAAATTCACCATTATTCAGCGCGATAACCTGACAATTGCCTGTGCCGCACTCTATCCCTTCCCGGAAGAGAAGATCGGTGAAATGGCCTGCGTGGCGGTGCATCCTGATTACCGCAGCTCCTCACGCGGCGAAATGCTGCTTGAGCGCGTGGCAGCGCAAGCCCGCCAGATGGGCCTGAGCAAGCTGTTCGTCCTGACGACACGCAGCATTCACTGGTTCCAGGAGCGTGGATTCACGCCGGTGGATATAGATTATCTGCCAGAAACGAAGAAAGAGATGTACAACTATCAGCGCCGCTCAAAAGTGCTGATGGCTGACCTGGGATGATACGCTGCCCTCACCGTCTGGTGAGGGCTTTCGCTTAAAGAGATTCAAATATCGCGCTCAGTCCGCTCCGGCGCTCTGTACGGGTGGCAATGGCCTGCACCAGCACGCGTTCATCGGTATAGAGTGACAAGCGCTGACGCGCGCGAGTAATCGCGGTATAAATCAGCTCGCGGGTAATAACAGGTGAAAGCTGTGTCGGCAGGATCAATGCAGCATGGTTAAACTCAGAACCCTGGGATTTATGCACCGTCATCGCCCACGCGGTTTCATGCTCAGGCAAACGGCTGGGCTGGAAAGACTTCACGCTACCGTCCGGTAACTGGAACCAGACGCGTAACCCCTGACCGCGATCGAGCGCAATCCCGATATCCCCGTTAAACAACCCCAGCGCACTGTCGTTGCGCGAGATCATCACAGGTCGCCCTTCAAACCAGCGCGAATGCGGCATGCGGTTAATTTTGTGCTTCTGAACAAGAAGCTGCTCCAGCCTGTCATTCAGCCCAGTGACGCCAAACGGCCCTTCCCTCAGAGCGCACAGTAACTGGTACTCACCAAAGGCGGCAATGACCTGCTCTGGTGAGTGGCGCTGTTGTATACATTTCAGGAAATGCTGATACCCCTCCAGGGCGTCATCCAGCATCACCTGATACTCTTCTCCGCTTTGCAGTGATTTTTTCTCGATGTCGGCAAACGTACCGTCAAACACCGCACGCGTACTGTGCCGATCGCCACGGTTTACCGCGGCAGCCAGTTGGCCGATGCCGGAGTCGCTGCCGAAACGATAACTTTTTTGCAGCAGACACAGGCTGTCACGTAGCGCCCCCGCCACCGGCGAGTTATCGGCTTCAAGTACGCAGCCGGTCAGACGCGCCAGCTCCTGAGCACGCGCGGCGGTATAACCAAAGCTGGCGTAAGTACAAATATCCCCCAACACCGCCCCAGCTTCCACAGAAGCAAGCTGGTCACGATCGCCCAGAAAAATGACGCGCGCATGGGGCGGCAGAGCATCAATCAACCGCGACATCATTGTCAGGTCGATCATCGATGCTTCATCTACCACCAGTACGTCCAGATGCAGCGGGTTACCCGCATGATATCGCAGACGCTGGCTACCTGGCTGAGCACCGAGTAATCGGTGCAGCGTGCTGGCTTCATTTGGGAAAAGCGCACGTTGCTCCACGGTGAGTGGCAACTTTTGCAATGCCCCACCTAACGATTCCGTCAGACGAGCCGCCGCTTTGCCAGTGGGGGCCGCCAGACGAATACGGCACTTTTGCTCGCCCGATAGCTGGATCAGCGCGGCAAGTAGTTTTGCCACGGTGGTCGTTTTCCCGGTTCCCGGGCCGCCAGAGATAACCGAGATCCTCCGCGTCAACGCCACGGCTGCCGCGACTTTTTGCCAGTCTGTCACCTCATCAGAGGTAAACAGCGTATCCAGCACGTGCCGGAGTTGCGCTTCATCACAAGGCAGAGGCACATTCGTCTCGCTGAAGAAGCGTGCCACTGTCAGTTCATTGCGCCACAGCCGGTTAAGGTACAAACGTTCGCCGCACAGGATCATCGGCGTCCCGGTATCGGTTCCGCTCACGGCAGGCGAGCCGAGTAATATCGCCTGCCAGTCCGCTGCGTCACCCAGCAACGCGAAACACGCCTGTAAAGCCGGAGGCATTTTCTCATCAACAACCAGACGCGACAGCGGCAGGCAGACATGCCCCTCTCCCGCGTCTTTACTCAGGATTGCGGCGGCGAGCATCACAGCGGGTTCATCGCCTGCCACCATCATGGCAAACTGTACATCAAGGTGGCGCAGTAATCGTTGTTCTACCGCTTCCAGCAATAGCGCCTGCATCGTCATGCCACCTCCTCTGTGCTTGCAGCAAACAGGTTATCCATTTTTTCAATCAGCTCTGCAGCCGGGCGCGTACTAAAGATGCCAGAGTGTGGGTCGTTAGCATCCACTCCACGCAGAAAGAGGTAAATGACGCCGCCAAAATGGTCTTCGTAATGGTAATCGGCAATGCGATGCCGCAGGTAACGATGCAGCGCCAGGGTATAGAGCTGATACTGCAGATCGTAGCGATGCGCTTGCATGGCTGATGCCATCGCCTGTTGGGTGTAGGCTTCGCTGTTTTCCCCCAACCAGTTCGATTTGTAGTCCAGCAGGTAGTAGCGCCCTTCGTGGCGGAAAACCAGGTCAATAAAACCTTTTAACATGCCCTGCACCTGGCGGAAGTTCAGCGCTGGGCAACCGGCAGATAACGGGTCATGATCGCGGATCAACGTATCAAGCGCATCGGCCCTGAGCGGGCTGGCAATTGGGAGATAAAACTCCATCTCCACCTGTTTATCTTTGGCACTCAACTGGCTCAGCGAGATCCCTTGCGCCGTGAGTGGAGCGTGCAGAACCGTGCTGATCCAGTCGGTGAGAACCGGCTGCCACTGTGCGTCATAACCTCCACTCTGCAACATCTTTAGCACCCACTCCTCAGAGACTGGCTGGGTAAAATCCAGTTCTTCAAACAGGCTATGTAAAAATGTGCCTGGTGAGGCACCACGCGGGAATTGATGCGGAGTGAGCACCGGCTCATCAGGCACGCTACCGGTCCCTGCTGCGTCGACGTCCAGTTTTGGCATCAGATCCTGCGCAATGCTCTGCCCGTGCTGCTGTAAACCGGAATAACTCGTCACACGCCAGTCGTCAGCAATTGTGCGCACAACCTGGCGGGCATGGAGCTCAGACTCGCGCAGCTCCAGCATTTGCCAGCGGCTATTATCGGGCTGCGACGGAATGTGCAGGGCAGTATGATCCCCACATAGTGATTCGATGCACTGGCGCAGGCCTGCTGCATCTTTGGGTTCGCCGAACTGAATAAGCCGCCCCAGCGCACTCAGATGAAAATCGCTCTCCCCGGTCTTCTCACCGCGGCGACGAAACAGCGGGGCGACGCCCATGCTGCAATGCCAGACCGAACGGGTTAACGCCACATAGAGCAGGCGCAAATCTTCCGCCAGACGTTCGGCCTCTGCCAGTTCAACGCTGGACTCGGCTTTACTGAGATCGAGCACCGCCTCAAATGACTCGCGATCGTGGTAAAAGGCCTGATCCTGTACGCGGTAATTGGCAATAAACGGCAACCAGACCAGCGGATACTCCAGACCTTTTGACTTGTGAATGGTGACGATCTGCACCAGATGTTTATCACTTTCAAGACGCATCTGCTGACTGGACGAATTACTGTTCGGGTCGGCAATCTGTTGCGTCAACCAGCGCACCAGAGCGTGTTCACTCTCCAGTTGCGTGCCCGCTTCCTGCAGTAGCTCACTGATGTGCAAAATGTCGGTCAGACGGCGCTCACCGCCCGCTGTCGCGAGTATATTCTCCGCAATATGACGCTGCGCCATAAGCTCACGCACCATCGCCATTACACCGCGTCTGTGCCATTTATCCCGGTAGTGAACAAACTCTTCCACTACTGCATCCCACGCGTCTTCGTCGTTATTGAGCGCATCAATATCACGCGCATTCAGCCCGAGCATCGCGCTGGCTAACGCACTACGAAGCGTGCTTTCCCGCTCCGGGGAGAGTACCGCCTGGAGCAGCCATAACATCTCCTGCGCCTCCAGCGTTTCGAAGACACTGTCGCGGTTTGAGAGGTAGACGGACGGAATGTTCAGCAATGTCAGGGCATCGCGGATAAGCGCAGCCTCCTGACGGCTACGCACCAGCACCGTAATATCCGATGCCTTTACAGGGGTTGACTCTTCACCCTTCCAGAGCACCGCCTCGCCACGTGCACCCGCACTGAGCCAGTCACGAATTTGTGCGGCACAGTACTGGGCCATGGCATTTTGATAGTCCGCGACGCCATAGCCTTCTCCGTCCAGCAGCCAAAAGTTCATGGCGGTCTGAGTCGTCCCGTTGAGTTCGAAGCGCAATGAGGCATTTTTTGCCGCAAACTTTACCGGCTGGAAAGGGATCTCCCGGAACATAAATGCCGTATCCATGCGGCTGAAAAGCGCGTTGACGCTCTCTACCATTCCGGGAGATGAGCGCCAGTTGGTATCCAGAGTGTAATGCGCGTCAACTTCGCTGCGGGCTTTCATATAGGTGAAAATATCCGCGCCACGAAAAGCGTAAATTGCCTGTTTAGGATCGCCAATTAACAACAGCGCGGTATCAGGCTGTTGTCGCCAGATACGGCGAAAAATGCGGTACTGCTGAGGGTCGGTATCCTGGAACTCGTCAATCATCGCAACCGGGAAACGGTTACGAATAGCCGCGGCAAGTGCTTCACCATTTTCGCTGCACAACGCGGCATCCAGGCGGCTCAGCATATCGTCAAACCCAAGTTCACCGCGGCGACGCTTTTCACGCGAGACGGTTTCACGGATCTCCGCCATTGCGCGGGTGATCATCAGGTCATTGAGCGTTAACGGTTCGGCCAGCAGGGCTTCGATAGCCACAAACAGCGGATGCTCCGGCACAATGCCATCGGCTTTGGTTCGTTCAACCAGAAAACACTGAGAGAATTTTTCCAGCGCATCCGGGAGCTGATACCCTCGCGTCTCTTCCTGTGCCCAGGCGCTGATCTTATCGATCCATTTCCCCTGATTTGCACGGTTAAATTTACGTCTGTCGATCCCGGAATTTTCGATGATCGCCTCAATCTCGCCGACCGACGCATTCCACTTTTGTTTGATGGCCGCAATTTTGGCGGTAATTTTTTCATGGCGAGAAGCGAGGGTTTCATCTGCTGGCGGCGGAGATTTGATTACCGGCGCTTCACCCTGAAGATAGCGATCGATCGCACGCAGAAGCTCCTCTGGGCCCTTCCATAACGCATGTACCGCTTCGGCGATATCTCGCGGTAAGGGGTAACAGTGGCGACGCCAGAAATCCGCACAGGCCTGATAGCGAAGCACGGATTCATCTTCGATGAGTTGCTGCTCAAACAGCATGCCGGATTCAAACGCATTCAGGCTCAGCATGCGCTGGCAAAAACCGTGAATGGTGAAGACGGACGCTTCATCCATCTGCCGTTCAGCCAGGAGCAACCACTGTGCGGCCTGTTGCTTATCAGCAATCTCTTCCAGAAGGCTCGCGTAGAGAGGATTATCCGTGCTCTGACGCAGACAGGCGATACGCAGCTCATGGATATTGGTACGAATACGACCGCGCAACTCCGCGGTGGCAGCCTCGGTGAAGGTGACGACCAGCAGCTCTTCCACGCTTAAAGGACGTGGAAAAGCCGCGTTGCCGCCAAGCCCTAACAGCAGGCGCAGATAGAGCGCGGCAATGGTGAAGGTTTTTCCCGTTCCCGCTGAAGCTTCAATCAATCGTTCACCCTGTAGAGGTAAACGTAAGGGATCAAGAGGCTCAGCGGTATCGGTCATTCTTTCTTACTCCAGGGCATAGTTTGCTGCAGCGCGCTGACGCTCTTCCAGACTTTCCAGCCTTTCGGGTGTACGTACTCCGTTTTCCCGTTCTGGCTACCGGAAACCTGAGACAGGATGGTCATTCCCTGCGGCTTAATCACCGCCTGATGGAAGAAGTCGGCAACCTTCTGAGGCGTCAGCTGTTTTATCTCGGCCACTACTTTATCACGCGAATCAAAGTTCAGATTACCGCGATCAAAATCTTTGCTGAGCTGTGACGCTTCTTCACCCAATGTCTGCGGTGGCTGCATCACCTGAGCGATGACGGCCTGCTGGATCTGGGCAAATTCGTCCGGTTTCATGGCGCGCAGTTTTGCTTCCACTTTTGGGAAGAAAGCCTGATAACGCTGCCAGAGATAAGCCGGTTGTTTATCGCTACTTTGCAGCAGGAAACCCAGCCCCCACTGACGGCCAACGTTCATGGAGAACGCAAAGACCGCATAGCCAAGCTGCTCTTCTGTACGTAGCTGGTTATAGAACCACGGCTGAATAATCTGTCCCAGAACGGCACTCCGCGCTGAACTGGAGAATTCATCATAACCCGTTGGTACAAACACCGCTGCCAGCGCAGAATCCGTACTTGTGCCCGCCTTTTCAAAAATCACATTCTGTTTTTTCTCAACCAGCACATCCTGGTTGCGGCACCACTCGTCACCTTTCGAGCCGAGTTGGGTGCGTACATTCTCCGCCAGCGTTTTGGCCTGCACCTCACTCATGTTGCCGACGATCAGGAACTCAGGACGCGTGTTGGTTTTCAACGCATCACGGTAAGCCAGCACATCTTTCAATGAGATCGAAGGCAGTAACGCACGGCGATCTTCACGCTGGAAATAAGGAATTTGCGACAACATTTGCGCCGGCATAAGCGCCAGATCGTAAGCTTTACCCTTCTCCGCAGAGTCCATCATCTGCGCATACCAGGATTTGGCCTGCTCAAGCTGCTCTTCCGTCGGCGTATAACTAAAATAGCCCTCAAGCAGTGCCTGGAACAGCTGAGGCAGTCGCTGAGTGTAGCCATTTGCATTGACCATCAAACCGTTATTGGCATTGGTTGAGAAGCTGATCCCCCCCACGGCCGCCTGATTGCTGAGCTGATCGAGCGCGATACCAGCAAGATAGTCATTCAGGGCGAACATCACCTGATTTTTGGCGCTATTCATCGCCTTTGGGTTACGCAGAACGACGCTGACATCGGCTTTTGGCTCATTCGCAAAATAGCGGCTTGGGGTATACACCACGCGCAACGTCGGCTCATCAATAATAAGTTCCGGGTGCGGATAATCCTTTGTGGTTTTGATCAGCGAGAAATCATCCGGAATGTAGGGGTTCAGCTCCGGCAGTTTCAACGCAATCTCCCCGGCTCTTTTCTGCCAGTCAGCGAAGGTCTGGGCGCTGATTTTGTCCACCTGATAAGGAGCGTCTACAAAATAGGCCGTTTTGTCATGGGGTTCGTTCGGGCTGATGTACCAGATGCGGGCATTCTGCGGGGTCATCATCGCAAGGCGGGCTTTTACGGCGTCCGCATCATATTGATCGGCGATATTGACCGCATCAAGAGTATGTTCCACCGGCACGCGGATCATGGTATCCGCCAGCCACTCCACATAGTCCATGTCGCGGGTAATGGACGGGTAACGGAAATCGAGATCCAGCACGTGAGCCAGTTCATCAAAGTAGCGTTTATCGACGCCTTTATCACGCAGCAGAGAAAGGTAGCTAAAGATCGCCGCCACCACTTCATCACGGTTTGCCTGCCCTTTGTCAGTCAGGGTTGCAGATATCGCCAGCACACCGCTATTGCCGTTCACCACGGGATCGGAGTCGGCTCGAATACCTTCCACCAGCCCTTGTTTTTGCAGCCAGTCAGAAAGCGTACCCGGGCTACGGTTGCCAATCAGATAGGTCACCAGTTCATCGGTTTTACTGCGAAACTGTGCCGTGTTGTTATCAATGCGGAATTCAACACGTAACACCTTGCGTGGCAAGGCGGGCACGTAGTGGATAACAATCCCTTTTTGTGCGTCCGTGACCACCGGAACGGTTATCTGAGGTACGTCGATATTTTTATTCGGCACACGACCAAACGTCTGAGCGGCCATGCTTGCCAGCTCTGGCAGCGGTTTGTTGCTGTAGATAACCGCTTTCATCAGGTTCGCGGAGTAATATTTGTCGCGAAACGCATGCAGCGCATCAAGCACCGGGCTGTTTGGCTTATCGCTTAATGTTTCCAGGTTACCACCGGAGAAACGCGAACCCGGATGCGCCGGGTTAATGGTTTCGGCGCTCACCTGGGCCATGCGCATACCGTCTCGCGTACGGGCAAGGGTTAACTCAGCATTAACGGCATTGCGTTCACGTTCAGCATATTTTTTATCCAGCAGCGGTGCAGCGATGGAATCAGCAAGACGATCAACCGCCCCTTCCAGGGCATCATTTTCGACTTCGAGATAAAAAGCCGTACGGTACGGTGCTGTACTGGCGTTGTGACTACCGCCGTGCATTTTCAGAAATTCGGACAGGCTATCTGGCTGCGGGTATTTTTTAGACCCCATCAGCGTCATATGTTCCAGATAGTGCGCAAGCCCAGGATGGGCATCAGGATCTTCCAGTGACCCAATCGGCACCACAAGGGCCGAGAGGGATTTCACCGCCTGCGGATCGGAAACCAGCAGCACGGTCATGCCGTTATCAAGGCGAATAGCCTGATACTGACGGGTATCTTTTTCGCTCTTACGGATAGTTTCCTGAACAGGTTGCCAACCGGAGTCTGCTTGAGTGAAGGGAGCCCAAAGGGCGACAAACAAAACCAACGCTTTAAACAAGGTGCTGCCTGGCATTACGACCTCTTTATCACGGCTACATCATTAACAAACTGCGTGCTGGACACGCCAGCATCTCTTTCTTTGAGTACATCAGTCCGTGATAACAGGTGCATCATAAATGAACACCCTTTCCTGTGCAATTTTTATACAGCTCTCAGGACTGATTAAATTTGAACAACGGTAACAGATAACGCTGCGCCTCTTCCGTGATCGTCTCGAAGTACTCTGGTTCAAGCGTGCGCCATAAGCGCTGATACCAGACATCTTCACCTTCGCCACGTACCATCATGTTTCCTTCATAGGCTTGTATAAATTTACTTCGCGCTTTCTGCAGTGACGCCTCATCCGTTAACATTGCATCATTCTGTACGTCATAACAGGCTTTTATCCAGGCACCGCCACTCTCAGGCAGTAACAAAAGTGGTTTGTTCATGCCCTGACGGTAGCCCTCAATATACAAACACAGATAACGTAACGCCTGTTCAGACTCCATTGGCGGGAAGCGCCATTCGCCCTCTTTGCGAACGAATATCCGGCTTTCACCTTTATTGCCCACCGCACTGTAGACAAGATGTTCCAGCCAGAGTTGCAACCCTTGTGAAACGCTAAGCATAGAAGGTCGCCAGCGTAGCAGCCCGTCCGGCTGAACCTGGGTTAGCCAGCCCGTCAACTGAACGCCGTTACAGTTGAGATCAATTTCAATGTTTTTTCCGGGTTGTCGGCACTCCCTTACGCGCTCCGCCAGCGCTGTCATCTCCTGGCACTGCGCCTCCCAGACAATTTCACCAAACGCTCCATAAGGCAGTTGCCCTGCTGCGCGGTAACGGCGAAAAAGTTTGTCAGCATCTTCCTGCTCAACCAGCGCATTCAACAGTTGCAGGTTTAACTGATAGCGCTCCAGCCCTTCCAACGTAAAGGGCTCCGCATCGGGAATTTCATTCTCTTCAGAGCGGAAATTGACCTGTAATCGCTGCTGGAAAAAGGCCCGCACCGGGTGCGCCCAAAACCGCTGAAGCTGTTCAAATGTCAGTGTGTCAATGGGCCGAGGGTCAAGCGCCTGAATGAAATCGGTATGCGCAGTTCCCTCTTTTTTCGCCGCAGGAAGCCACTCGTGAGCATAGCTCTGGTGCTCACTCACCACGTAGTTCATCGGGTCAAACGGCATGCGGCTGTGACAACAGGTGATATGCGCTTTCACCCGCTGTTCACTTTCATCACAGTTACGTTCTTCATCCCCCGGCAGGTAGTGGCTCTGTCCGATATAATCCACCAGCTCCTGCACCAGAACTGAAGGGAAACGCTCACTGTTGTCCTGAATTGAACGGCCGATGTAACTGATGTAGAGCTTACTCTGGGCGGAAATGAGCGCTTCAAGGAAGAGATAGCGATCGTCATCACGACGACTACGGTCTCCCCGCTTTGGATTAGCACTCATCAGATCAAATCCCAGTGGTGCCAGTGCACGTGGATAAATACCGTCATTCATGCCAAGCAGACACACCACTTTGAACGGGATAGAACGCATTGGCATCAGGGTGCAGATATTCACCGGGCCCGCCAGGAAACGCTGACTGATTCGCTCCTGGTCAAGTCGCTGCGTCAACTCATCCCTCAGCAGTGACAAGGGGATCTCTTCGTGATAATGGGAGTTCACACCCTCGTCGACGATAGCCTGCCACTGCGTTTCAATGAGCGCCATTGCGGCTTCAGTGTCACTGTCTGGCTGGAAGAAATCATTGAGCAATGCCCTACAAACCGGGAGCCATTCTTCCAGAGTACGCGGTTGCATTAACTCACTTCGCCAGCGGTTAAGCTGCATCAATAGTGAAGCCAAATGCCCCACCAGTTCAGCAATTAACCCGCTGGTCTCATCGTAAGGCAGTACCTCATTCCACTCCCCCTGACTGCTTTCCATGGCATAACCCAACAACATACGTGTCAGGCCAAACCGCCAGGTATGCTGCCCGGTTGGGGGGAGTCCGAACGCCTGGACGTTATCGTCATCGATCCCCCAGCGAACACCCGATTCGTTAACCCACTGGCGAAGGTAGCGTAACCCCTCTTCATTGATGTTGAAACGCGCAGCCAGAACAGGAACATCCAGCAACGCCAGAACATCTTCGGAGATAAACCGACTATCAGGCAGTGACAACAGGGTGATAAATGCCTGCAAAGCCGGATGAGACTGACGGGCACGACGGTCCGAGATAGCGTAAGGCAGGTATCGTTCACCCGTCGCACTGCCAAAAACGGCCTGAATGAAGGGACTGTAATTGTCGATATCCGCCACCATCACCACGATATCGCGAGGTGTCAGCTCAGGATCATCCTGCAGCATGTTCAACAGCTGGTCATGGAGGATTTCAACTTCGCGCTGCGGGCTATGGCATACGTGGATGGTGACACTGCGATCGTCAGGATCCAGCATCCGCTTCCTGTCGCTGCGTTCAAACTCTTGCGCCGTAACACCCATGACGGCACGGTTTTCCAGCTCCAGAATATCTAACTGAATATTATGCAGCAGGCTATCCGGGGAGATCTCAACAAAGGCATCCACATCGCCTTCACCAGACGAGGTGATGTCTGAAAGCATGTGAATGTAATCACGCCCCAGCTTCCCCCATGAGGCGAGCAGTGGATTCGGCAGGTTCTGGATACCTTCTTCATCGAACAGTTGTCCGGCAGTCGAGCTGTCTTTAAACAGCGGGATGGTTCGTTCTTCAAAAAGTCGTTTTCTCTGGCGGGTAACCAACCGCGAAAGCCAACGTTCGTCGAGGATATCCCCCCAATATTGTCGACAAGGGTTGGTAAACAAAATATGAATATCAATATGTTTACCCAGAGCATTCAACGCTTTGAGATAGACAGGGGGTAATGCGGATATCCCACAGATAAAAACGCGTGATGGTAGTCGGGCTGGTCGCTCCGACGTATTTTCAAGTATGGAGATAAACCGCTCGTACAGATTGGCACGGTGCCACTTAGGCTGGCCAAGTTTCTCCGTGTGCTCCACCAGCGCTTTCCACAGTGGTGCCTGCCAGATTTGCGCCTCCGGTAATCCATCTACCCGTTCCCCCGCTTCCCAGCGAGTCAGCCACTCTGAACGGTATACCAAATACTGGTCATAAAGATCGGCGGTGCGCGACGCGAGCTGGAACAGCTTGCGTTTATCGGTATCGTCATTGAGATAGTGGTTCAGCATCGCGAACTCATCGCGCTGAAGCATTTCCGGCAGCAACGCCATTAGCTTCCAGCTCATGCTTTGCTTGTTGAAAGCACTTTGCTCCGGGATGTCCGGCAAGACGCGGACAAACATCTCCCAGATAAAGCTCGCGGGGAGTGGGAACTCAATGTTCGCGGCAATGCCAAATTTACGGGAAAGCGACATTTGCAGCCACTGTGCCATACCGGTGCTCTGCACCAGCACCATTTCAGGCTCAAAAGGATCGTCAAGCCGCTCGCGCTCAACGATATATTCCATCAGTGCTTCCAGCACATCCAGACGATTTGAGTGGTAAACCCTTAACATAGACGCTCCCGACTACTGGCTAACCGGGCAATGCAGACGCGTTATCTCACCGCGCCGCCCCAGAGGAGAAATAAGTGTAGCCGTGATGCTGACACATCCGGCGAGCGTTGTCTGCCCCCGACTGGCCTGCCAGCCTGCCGGTAGAACATTTGTTGAGAGCTGAGACTGGTTCCAGGCATAGTGCCAGAGCTGCCGATATTGGTTAAACAAGGTGAACCGTGTCGCCAGGGCCCGGTGATAACCTGACAGTGCGGTCACGATCATCACCATCAGCATCATCGCCAGGAGGACCTCAACCATGCTAAACCCTTTTTCTCTGTTCATGGCAACAGGCATAACGCGCTCCCCTTGAGTGGACAAAAATCACTCCAGCCGTGAGGCGAAAAGCGAATCTTACTGTCGATTATCTCTCCTGTGCGCCAGAGCAGCAGGTCGTTGACTCCAGCAATGAGCAAAACATGTGTCTCACTCAATAGACGCAAACAAACTCGCCATGACGCGGCCTTTTTGCACTGAATCTGAGGCTCTGAAGACCAATCCTGAACGCGTCCCCACTCAAGTGCAGATTGCACAGACGCCTGCTGCTGGAGTGAACGGCTCTCATCGCCAACGAGCGCACTAAACGTTGTCAGTTGCTGGTTGAGACCCGTGAGGATCAAGGTACCGAGCACTAGTAAAAGCAAAACCAACGCCAGCGAAGACATTCCGCGTTGACGGTTCACAAATTATACCCCGTGACCCCATATAAAGCCTGATATGGCTCCCCCTGCTGACCTTTACGACTGGCGGTCAGCTCGATATTCAACTCTGGTGCAAAACCGGCATGCTCAACTTTACGCATCATAAAGTGCAGGATCACAAGCTTGTCCGGTTCGGTGAGCTTTTCCCATCCCTTTCCTTCACACGAGGTTGCCCCACGCAGCGTTTCCAGCGCACCTGCTTCCAGACGAAAACCGGTGCTGTCATTTTCTGATGCGGTGTTATCCCAACTGCCGTTACTGTTGGCATCCCACCGAACAATGACACAACTCCCTTCCCTGCCAATCACCAGGCCCTGTCCCTGACAGTTTCCGGCGCAATATCCTGCGCGCTGAAGGTGCTTACCGAGAGCAAACAGGCGCTGCCAGACCTCCTCTTCCAGCTCTCGCTGGCCGGATTGCAGTAATACAGCCCGCTGCAACCCGGGTAAAAAACGCGATGCGCTGACCAGCAAAAGGCTGCTGATCGCCATAGTAATCAGCACTTCAATAAGTGAGAAACCGCGCTGTCTCATTGACATGAACCGTCCCCTGAACTCTTGCACATCCTGATACGTCCTCCACTTGAGACAATAATCAGCCATTCTCCTGCTCGGCTTTGTACGCGTATCCGCCCTGCCCATGCCGTATCCTTTAATCCATAAAACCCTAATGACGGTGTTAGCTCACTCACCGTGACTTCAGGCCAGAGTGGCAACAGTACAAAGGGACTTCCCTTCTCGCAGCCTTGCATAACAGAGCTAACCAGACAGTCTCTGCCTCCAACCCGCTGAAGGGTAATCTGGTGGTCACGATTGTGCCGGTTGGCATTGTTGCGCAGAAACACCAGGTAATCGCGAACCTGACTGGCGGTTTGCCACAGCCGCTGCTGCCGTTGCCAGCTGTCCCAGCCGTACAAACCTGACGCACTGAGGATGACAATCAACGAAATCGCTACCAGTGTTTCGATAAGCGTAAAACCGTGCTCTTTTTTCATATCGGGAGTGTGGCGAAGTGCCGTGAAGGTGACGAGCAACGGATTACTGTTTTCCGAGTCGTTATCCAGAGAATTGACCAAGTTGCAGCGTGTTGCACGCTTTCTGGATAACGCTTCGTGAAACGGGATAAAGGCGAAAAAAAACCGGCGCTAAAAAGCACCGGTTGTGTCACGCTTTACTACATCAGATAGCGACGGGCGCTTTGATGCCTGGGTGCGGGTCGTAGCCCTCAATCTCAAAATCATCAAAGCGGTAATCGAAGATCGACGCCGGTTTGCGTTTGATAATCAGCTTCGGCAGCGCACGCGGTTCGCGAGTCAGCTGGAGATGCGTCTGTTCCATATGGTTACTGTAGAGATGGGTATCCCCACCGGTCCAGACGAAATCACCCACTTCCAGGTCGCACTGCTGCGCCATCATGTGAACCAGCAGCGCATAGCTGGCGATGTTAAACGGCAGGCCGAGGAACACGTCGCAAGAACGCTGGTAAAGCTGGCAGGAGAGCTTGCCGTCTGCCACATAGAACTGGAAGAACGCGTGGCATGGGGCCAGTGCCATTTTATCCAGCTCACCCACGTTCCAGGCTGAAACGATAATACGGCGCGAGTCCGGATCGTTTTTCAGCTGGTTCATCACGGTGGTGATCTGGTCAATATGGCGTCCATCAGGCGTTGGCCATGCACGCCACTGTTTACCGTAAACCGGACCCAGGTTGCCGTTTTCATCTGCCCATTCGTCCCAGATTGAGACGTTGTTTTCGTGCAGATACGCAACGTTGGTATCGCCTTGCAGGAACCAGAGCAGTTCATGAATGATCGAGCGCAGGTGGCAGCGCTTTGTTGTCACCAGAGGAAAGCCTTCTTGCAGATTGAAGCGCATCTGGTGGCCAAAAATGGAGAGCGTGCCGGTACCGGTACGGTCATTTTTCGGCGTGCCCTCATCGAGCACTTTTTTCATCAATTCAAGATACTGTTTCATGGTTCCTCAGGAAATTTGTTGCTGTGAACGACGACGATACGCCCAAATCATCATAATGGCACCCGCGACTATCATCGGAATGGAGAGAATTTGTCCCATGCTGATGTACTGCACCCATTCGCCGGTAAACTGTGCATCCGGCTGGCGGAAGAACTCGACGATGATACGGAACGCACCGTAGCCAATCAGGAACAGACCAGAGACAGCCCCCATCGGGCGCGGTTTGCGGATAAACAGATTCAGGATAATAAACAGCACCACGCCTTCAAGCGCCAGTTCGTAAAGCTGGGACATATGGCGCGGCAGAACGCCGTAGGTATCGAAAATGGACTGCCACTCCGGGTGTGATGGCAGTAGCGCGATATCTTCTGCGCGGGAGCCCGGGAAAAGCATCGTGTACGGCACGCCTGGATCAACGCGCCCCCACAGTTCACCGTTGATAAAGTTGCCCAGACGACCAGCCCCCAGACCAAACGGGATCAGTGGTGCGATAAAATCTGAAACCTGGAAGAAGTTGCGTTTGGTGCGTTTGGCAAAAATCACCATCACCAGAATCACGCCAATCAGGCCACCGTGGAAGGACATACCACCATCCCACACACGGAACAGATAGAGCGGATCGTTCAGGAATACCGGGAAGTTATAGAACAGCACATAGCCAATACGACCGCCAAGGAACACGCCGAGGAAGCCCGCATAAAGCAGGTTTTCGACTTCGTTTTTGGTCCAGCCGCTGCCAGGACGGCTGGCGCGACGGCCAGCAAGCCACATGGCAAAAATGAAGCCCACCAGGTACATCAGACCGTACCAGTGAAGCGAAACAGGTCCTACTGAGAAAATGACCGGATCAAATTCCGGAAAATGCAGATAACCACTGTTCATCTGTCACCACAAGATGTTGTTATTCCGCTGAAAGTGGACAGCGGTAGAAATGCGATTCTGCTGTAAGCAGAGGCTCCAAAGTTGCGAATCATAGCATAAGGCGGGCGTAGAGGATGCGCCAGAGATGTAAAAGATGTGTATAGGGTTTTATGCGTGCTGACGCTCTCTCCCTGTGAGAGAGAGCGAAAGACGATTAGCGGCCACCGCGGATCAGACCACCCATACCGCGTCGTTCCATAAACGCAGCAACCTGATGACGGACTTCAGTTGCCAGTTGCGCTTCAAGGCTGCGTTCAGCCAGCTCACGGGCATCGTCGATTTCGATATGCCGCAACAGGTATTTCACGCGGGCGACAGCGCGACCGTTCATCGACAGATGGCGGTATCCAAGACCAATCAGGATCGCGACGCACATTGAATCCCCGGCCATTTCACCGCACAGGCGTAAATCAATCCCGTACTGTTCCGCTTCACGAGCGATCATCGCTAACGCGCGGATTATCGCCGGATGCAGGCTGTCGTAGATACTGGCGACGCGGGTGTTGTTACGGTCGACGGCCAGGATATATTGCGTCAGGTCGTTCGTGCCGACGGAGATAAAATCAACACGGTTGGCCAGTTGCGGCAGCATGAAGACCATAGACGGCACTTCGAGCATCACCCCAATCCGCGGTTTCGGGATCGCGTAGCCAATCATCTCTTCGACTTCACGGCCGGCACGTTCGATCAAGCGTCGTGATTCGTCGATCTCATCAATGCTGGTGACCATCGGCAGTAAAATGCTGAGATTGCCCGTCGCGGCATTCGCGCGCAGCATCGCACGCACCTGGATCAGGAAGATCTCGGGCTGGTCGAGCGTAATACGGATCCCGCGCCAACCCAGGCACGGGTTCTCTTCGCTGATCGGCATATAGGGCAGCTGTTTATCCGCACCCACATCCAGGGTTCGCAAGGTGACAGGTTTGTCGTTAAACATCTGCAGCATCCCCTGATACTGCGCCACCTGCTCCTCTTCGGAGGGGAAACCGCTCTGCAGCATGAACGGAATTTCGGTGCGGTATAAGCCGATACCATCAATGCGACTGCCAAGCTTCTCTTCGTGTTCAGGGCTTAAGCCGGCGTTGAGCATGACTTTGATCCGCTCACCGCTCTTAAGCTGTGCGGGCAGGTTAACGTCATCTTCTGCCAGCTTGCTTAATTCATTCTCTTCGCTGATAAGACGCTGGTATTCCTGAAGCAGAACCGGCTCAGGATCAACCAACAGTTCACCGCGATAGCCGTCAACCACCAGCGTACGGCGGTGCAGTACCGACGGCTGGATATCCGCCCCCATCACGGTAGGAATACCCAATGCACGCACCATAATGGCAGCGTGTGAGTTGGCAGCACCATCGCGCACCACGACACCAGCCAGCCTGTCCTGAGGCAGTTCAGCCAGCGTCGTCGCGGAGAGTTCATCTGCGACCAGCACAAACCGTTTTGGCCAGGCATTCGGCCCCTGAATGGTGTCATCCAGATGGAACAGCAGTCGTTGTCCCAGGGTCCGGAGATCTCCCGCTCGCTCTTTCAGGTAACCATCAGTCAGTGCCGCAAATTGCTCGGCAAATTTTTCGATAACCTTTTTAACTGCCCACTCCGCGACCGAGCCTTTATCCACTTCCGCAAAAAGCTCACGACGCAGACGTGCATCGGAGAGCAGGTGCGAATAGAGATCAAAAATGGCCGCCGTCTCTTTTTGCGCACCTGCGGCAAAGCGTTTGCTGTAACGACGAAATTCATTCGCCGCCTCTTCCAGCGCAGCAGTAAGACGCTCGCGCTCAAGCGCTTCATCAAGCGTTGAGGCTTCGTAAACCTGCTCCATTAACGGTAGCGTGGCGTCCATCCAGCCTTCTGCAATCGCCACACCTGGCGATGCCGGAAGGGCGCGAATGCGCGTGTGGCGATAC
Organism: Enterobacter sp. 342; assembly: GCF_036663495.1. Lineage (NCBI taxonomy): Bacteria > Pseudomonadati > Pseudomonadota > Gammaproteobacteria > Enterobacterales > Enterobacteriaceae > Enterobacter > Enterobacter sp. 342. The sequence goes on along the minus strand of NZ_JAWUEI010000007.1, from coordinate 172,942 downwards.
TGACCGAAAAGTGCGGCAAGCTGCGACTGGGAGAGGATCGCCGCCATCTGCGTGGCCAGGGTAACGAGGAAAGACTCTTCGCTTTCATCGTACTGACGCAGCTCACGCTGCTGAACAACCAGCACACCAAGCAACTGGCGACGCTGGATAATCGGCACGCCAAGAAACGCGCGGAAGCGCTCTTCTTTTACGGAAGGGATGTATTTAAAACTGGGGTGTTTTTGCGCATCGGCAAGGTTGATAGGTTCAGCCAGCCGCCCAACCAGACCCACGATACCTTCATCAAATGCGAGCGTTACGGTGCGTCCGCGTGGTTTTTTCAAACCACGGGTTGCCATCAGGTAATAGCAGCGCCGATCGTGGTCGGCCAGATACACCGAACAGACCTCGGTCTCCATCGCAAGACAGATGTCAGTGACCAGAATGTTCAGCGCCTCATTGAGACGCGGAGCACTGGCCACCTTCTCGACTATTTCTCGCAAGCGGGTGAGCATGATTTGCGTAGCTTAACCTCTTTTACGTCGCCAGGCAGGTGCGCTCTGCGGCTTAGGGGGGATCTCCTGAAGCTGCATTACCACACTTGCGAACTCTTTCATCACCCTACGGTAAACATCGCGTTTAAATGACACGACCTGACGAACAGGATACCAATAGCTTACCCAGCGCCAACCATCAAACTCCGGCGTACTGCTGGTTTGCATATTGATGTCTGAATCGTTGCCCACCAACTGCAACAGAAACCACTTCTGTTTCTGGCCGATACAAACCGGCTTTGTGTCCCAACGCACCAAACGTTTCGGTAACTTGTAACGCAACCAGTTGCGGGTCGAAGCCAGGATGCGAACATCTTTTCGGCTTAAACCGACCTCTTCAAAAAGCTCCCGGTACATCGCTTGTTCTGGGGACTCTCCTGGGTTGATCCCGCCTTGCGGGAACTGCCAGGAGTGCTGACCATATCGCCGGGCCCACATTACCTGGCCCTGACGATTACAAATTACTATTCCTACGTTCGGGCGGTAGCCATCGTCATCAATCACCGGACTACCCCAAACTAAACCTTATATATGAATGATTGTTTCACACTACAGGGAGGCGGTAAACCACTCTCTTACAGGCCTGCAACCTAATAACATTTGAATAACTCACAAATAAGTGCTGAGTTATAAACAGATAAGAGCCATCAAAGGGATTTTTATTCACCTTTTCTGTGGATATAGTTGTGAAAAAGTGTCTGATTACCGATGAACAACCTCAATCCCCGTCTTCGCCCCGCTTTCATCAATATTATATAATGATATTACTTTCATGTAGTTAAGTGTGTTATTGCAAACAAAATACAGAATAGCGTGACGATCATCACATCAGGGATCGTCGCGCTGATGAAAGATCGAACAGCGTCGGTTTTATCCACAGATTGTGCCAATAAGTTAGGCACAAATTGTCTGAAAATTCGATTTTCATCGCACGTCAAGGCTGTAAATTGAAACAGTAGTCAGGGTTATGCCCAGTTATCCCATTTTTCTGTGGATAACATGGTGTAAGATCCTGTTCATTGTCAGTGACCAGATTTGAACAACCGGTTTTTCTTCTCAGGTGAAACGATTTCAAACTAATAAAAAAACCTATAAATCATGCACATGGAATATTCGTACAGAAAAAGTTAAACTCTATCCACAGGGGACAATTTCTTCGTTTATTTTTTAATCAAAAGGTTATCTTCATGCATCCGCTTACACCCTTGCTTTCACCACCTTCCAGCGAAGGCCAGTTGCTCCAGCAGGCTCAACGCCTGGCTGGCTTTTCGCTGGGCGAGCTGGCGGCAATGGCCGGGATTCCGATCCCGAAGGATCTGAAACGGGATAAAGGCTGGACAGGCATGCTGCTTGAACTGTGGCTGGGTGCCAGTGCGGGGAGTAAACCAGAGCAAGATTTTGCGGCTCTTGGCGTAGAGTTAAAAACCATTCCCATAGACAGCCATGGGAAACCACTTGAGACCACCTTTGTCTGCGTTGCGCCATTAACCGGCAATACCGGTGTGACATGGGAAACCAGCCACGTTCGTCATAAGCTGAAACGCGTGCTTTGGGTACCGGTTGAAGGTGAACGCCACATTCCCCTGGCCGAGCGTCGCGTTGGTGCTCCGGTGCTCTGGAGCCCGAATGAAGAGGAGGAGCATCAATTGCGTCTGGACTGGGAGGAACTGATGGATATGATCGTTCTTGGACAGGTAGAGCGCATCACAGCCCGACACGGGGAAGTGTTACAGCTGCGTCCGAAGGCAGCCAACAGTAAAGCGCTTACCGAGGCGATCGGTGCGCAGGGCGAGCCAATACTAACGTTACCGCGCGGCTTTTATCTCAAAAAGAATTTCACCGGTGCGCTGCTTGCACGCCATTTTTTACTGAAAACATAGTTTTTTACTCATTTTGAGAGATCCCAAACATAATCATCTGGTTTTTAAGATTTTACCGCTTCCTCCTGTCGGTATATCGGGTTAATACTACACTATGATTTGATACCAGCCAGGTGAGGACGATAACGATGAAAAAATGGGCAGTGTTAATTTCAGCAGTCGGCTTAGCGTTTGCAGTATCGGGCTGTAGTAGTGATTATGTCATGGCGACAAAAGATGGTCGGATGATCCTGACCGACGGCAAACCCGAAGTCGATGATGATACCGGTCTGGTCAGCTACCGTGACCAGGAAGGTAATAAAATGCAGATTAATCGCGACGAAGTCTCACAAATTATCGAGCGATAAACAGAGAGAGGTCAGTCACTTGCTGGCCTTTTTGATTTTTCTCTTCCCCTTTTGCTTCCCCTCTGCCATGTTTATATTCCTTTGTCGGGAAGTTCCTGACGCGGTCTACATGTCTATTGAAGGAAGCCGGCTATGCATTATCACCGTATCCCCCACAGCTCTCTGGAGATAAGCCAACTGGGGTTGGGCACGATGACATTTGGTGAACAAAACAGCGAAGCCGATGCCCATGCACAACTCGATTATGCCGTCAGCCAGGGCATTAACCTGATTGATGTCGCAGAGATGTACCCTGTACCACCCCGTCCGGAAACACAGGGGCTTACTGAAACCTACGTCGGTAACTGGCTGACAAAACGTGGCAACCGTGAAAAGCTGGTCATTGCGTCGAAAGTCAGCGGCCCCGCGCGAAATAACGATGCCGGGATCCGTCCAAACCAGATCCTCGATCGCAAGAATATCCGTGCGGCGCTGGATGCCAGCCTGAAGCGCCTGCAAACAGATTATCTCGACCTGTACCAGGTTCACTGGCCTCAGCGTCCAACAAACTGCTTTGGTAAACTTGGCTACAGCTGGAATGAGAGCGCCCCTGCCGTTACGCTACTGGAAACGCTGGAAGCACTAACCGAGTGCCAGCGAGCGGGTAAAATCCGCTACATCGGTGTATCTAACGAAACGGCCTTTGGTGTGATGCGTTACCTGCACCTGGCGGATAAACACGATCTGCCGCGTATCGTCACCATTCAGAACCCTTATAGCCTGCTTAACCGCAGCTACGAAGTGGGACTGGCCGAAGTGACGCAGTATGAAGAAGTGGAACTGCTCGCCTATTCTTGTCTCGGCTTTGGCACGCTGACGGGGAAATACCTGAACGGTGCGAAACCGGCTGGCGCGCGTAATACCCTCTTTAGCCGCTTTACCCGCTACAGCGGTGAGCAGACGCAGAAAGCCGTTGCAGCCTATGTGGATATCGCAAAACGTCACGGTCTCGATCCTGCGCAGATGGCGCTGGCCTTCGTACGTCGTCAGCCGTTTGTTGCCAGCACCCTGCTTGGCGCGACCACTATGGAACAGTTGAAAACTAACATAGAGAGTTTCAATCTGAACCTGAGTGAAGAGGTTTTAGCGGAGATTGAAGCGGTGCATCAGGTATATACATACCCGGCACCATAGCTGGACGCTTTTGCCGGGTGGCGGCTTCGCCTGACCCGGCAAAGAGATCAACGCCGACGCTGCCAGATCCACAAGCCAGCAATCGCCAGCGCAAACAGCCCACCAAACCCGACGCCAATACCCACCACCGGCACACCTACTTTTACTGCCAGCGAGTAAAGCCCCAGCATTAACAACATCGCCAGGTTTTCACCCAGGTTTTGTACCGCAATGGCGTTGCCTGCACCGACAGTTTGCTTGCCACGTTCCTGCAGTAACGCATTCAGCGGTACCACGAAGAATCCACCCAGAATACCAATCAGGATTAGGAGGGCATAAGCTGGCAATAACGCGTGTTGCAGCGAGAAAATAAGCACGACTACGCCAATCAGGATCCCTGCCGGCATACAGCGCGCTACTGTCTCAAGCGTTACCAGTTTCGCTGCCGCCCCCGCACCAACAACAATCCCGATAGCAACCATCGCATTAAGGTAGGTTGGGGTCGCATTGTCGGTGATACCCAGCGCCACAGGCACCCATAGCACCAGCAGGAAGCGCAGCGTGACACCCGCTCCCCAGAACATACTGGTTCCCATCAGGGAGAAGCGCGTTTCACCGTTACGCCACAGCACACGACAGGCGTTGAAGAAACTGCCGGTCATCGGCTTAAAGCGCCAGGATTGTCCCGGGCGTGCCACTGGCAGCTTCGGGATAAACAGGTTAGCCACAACCGCCCCACCATACACCACCGCACAGACACCCAGAGCCGCCAGCACATGCCAGTCGGCAAGCACCCCACCCGCAACGGAGCCGAGCAGGATGGCCGCAATGGTGGAAGACTCCATCAGACCATTGGCTTTCACCAGCTTATCACCCGTTGTCAGCTCTCCGAGGATGCCATATTTCGCCGGAGAGTAAGCGGCGGCGCCAATGCCCACCAGCGTATAACCAATGAACGGATTAAAACCAAAACAAATGCTTGCGGCACCCAGTAATTTCAGTCCGTTAGCAAACATCATCACCCGGCCTTTCGGGAAACTGTCCGCCACCTGCCCTACAAAGGGAGCAAAGATAATGTAAGCACCCACAAACACCATCTGCAGGATCGGCTGACTCCAGTCGGGGTAAAACTCGGCTTTCAGCAGCGCCAGAGTGGCAAACAGAAGCGCATTATCACCGAATGCAGAGAGAAACTGCGCGGCGATAACCGCCATCATGCCTTTTGATCTGAGCGATGTATTAGTGTGTACTGACTCACGCATTTTGCTGTTCCGCCTGTTCAACCATGCTCTTCAGGGTCACGAAATCGGGCTTCCCACTGCCCAGTACCGGGAGTTGCTTCAGATAACGAATATCACGCGGCACCGCCAGCTCAGGAATACCATGCTCACGCGCATGTTTGAGCAGCTGCTCGCGCTTAAGCTCGCTGTCAGTGGTATACAGGACCAGCGCTTCGCCTTTGCTGGCATCACTCTTCACCACTGTCGCATGCTGTTTGTCAGCGGACACAGCCGTCGCCAGTTGTTCAACCATTTCCAGAGAGACCATTTCACCGGCGATTTTGGCGAAGCGTTTTTCACGCCCCTGGATCTGCACGAAACCTTGTTCATCAAAACGGACAATATCACCGGTGTCATACCATCCTGTTTCGACCTCACCCTTAACGTTTTCCGCCGTCGGCGCTTCCAGCACACCCGGGTTTTCCACACGCAGATAACCGTTCATCACGTTTGGCCCTTTGAGCTGCAGGCGGCCACCGTCCTCAATGCCTGGCACAGCCAGCAAGCGTGCATCCATCCCCGGCAAAATTCGGCCAACCGTACCCGGTTTTGCTGCCATTGGCACGTTAATCGAGACTACCGGTGCGCACTCGGTAACACCATAGCCTTCAAGAATGCGCAAACCAAACTTGTCCTGCCAGATTTGACGCGTACTCTCTTGCAGTTTTTCTGCGCCAGCTACCACATACCGCACACGATAAAAATCATACGGGTTGGCGAAACGCGCATAGTTACCCAGGAAAGTGGAGGTTCCGAACAGGACGGTGCAGTTACGGTCATACACCAGCTCCGGTACAATGCGGTAATGCAGCGGGCTTGGATAGAGGAACACTTCAGCACCGGTCAGCAGCGGCGTAAACAGCCCCACCGTCAGACCAAAGGAGTGGAACAGCGGGAGCGCGGACATAAAACGGTCATTCGCAGTAAAGTCTGCAATGCTTTTGATCTGCTCGACGTTCGCCAGAATACTCTTGTGACTGTGGACGACACCTTTCGGGTTGCCCTCTGAACCCGAAGTGAAGAGGATAATCGCATCATCTTCCGGCTGCTGTTTGACCTGCGCCAGACGCGGCATCAGCAGGTGCGCAAAAATCCACAGCTTGTCGCCGGTGGTCACGTCCGCTTTCAGATCTTCCAGGAAGACCCAGCGTACCTGGGTAAGTTGTTCAGGAAGATGCCAGAGTTTGCCTTTATCGAGGAACTGGCGGGAGGTAAAGACGGTGTTAATCTGAGCGGCGGTGATGGCGCTGGTCAGCCCCTTCACACCCGCCGTGTAGTTCATCATCGCCGGTATACGGCCCCGAGAAACAGCGCCAAAAATCACCGCCGCGCTGATGCCAGCGTTAGGCAGCATCAGACCAATCTTTTCACCCTTCTTACTGTATTTTTCCAGAATGCGGCCCACAAACAGGGTCTTGGTCAGCAGTTTGCGATAGGTATCCGGGGTAAAGTTGATGTCTTCAATACAGTTTTTCTTCGCGCCATAACGGTGCTGTGCCGAAAGAAGAGATTCATACAGCGTTTCGCGCGGACGAACGGCCATACGCGCTTCCATCATAATCTGATGCAGCATTTCACCCGCGATTTTACGACGATCGCGGGCACGCGGCGCGTCAGGCATCGGTAACGAGGTCGGCGGCAGAATATGCAGCGTGATTTTGGGGAACAGGCGTTGCTTTACCAGTCCCTTAAGACGGCTGAAGCGGGTTAACTCCGCCCCTTCAATACGCAGTGGTACCACAGTCGCTTTTGACTTCGCCGCCACAAACCCCGCGCCGTCGTAAATTTTCATCAGCGAGCCTGTCACCGAAATGCGTCCCTCAGGGAAAATGACCACCGGACGCCCCTGCTCCACCAGACGTACCAGATGTTTAATCATCATCGGTTTTGTCGGGTCGAGCGGCACGAAATCAATCAGCGGCGTGAGACAGCGCATGTACCACTGCTGGCTGACGGAGGTATAAACCGCAAACACCGGACGCACAGGCAAAAACAGCGCCAGTAAAATGCCATCTATAAAGGACACATGGTTTGGTGTGATAAGAACGCGTTCGCCGCGAAGCGCCTGGGCATCGCCAGTGACGCGGATTCGAAAAAGAATACGGAAAAGTGTACGGAAGAACCCAAATAGCATCTCAACTCCCTTTGCCAGCCAGTGTGAAGGGTTGATAGTAAATGGTGGCAGATTACACGAGAAGTGATACAGGAGCGACAGCTAAAGTGGAGGCGAAAAAAAACCTGCGCATCCGCGCAGGTTGGTGCAAGAGATGAGTACGAAACCGTACTAAGAATTCTCACCAATCAATACCTCTGGGATCTCAACTCTATCAACCTCTTTAACTTCCTCGCCATCGGACAATCGCAACAGCCTGAGGCAAAGTGTAACTAAAGGTTCAGATTGACATTATTCAGACATGACTGGTCGTGTAACGATTACACCGTCAGGGTTGTTCTGCGTCACGTTTGTGGAGAACTGAAATCCACTCCCCTTGAATGCGTACCGCTTTTCCGCAACACTACCGGGTGTGTAAACGCTTACCCCCACTAAGAAGGTAATTAATGGCGACAATAAAGGATGTGGCCCGTCTGGCAGGAGTTTCGGTGGCAACCGTCTCGCGCGTGATTAACGACTCACCTAAAGCCAGTGACGCATCACGCCAGGCTGTGCAAAGCGCCATGGAATCCCTGAACTACCATCCCAATGCCAATGCCCGCGCGCTCGCCCAGCAGTCCACTGAAACCATTGGGCTGGTCGTGGGTGATGTGTCTGATCCCTTTTTCGGCGCGATGGTTAAAGCGGTGGAGCAAGTGTCTTATCAGACAGGCAATTTTTTGCTGATTGGTAATGGCTACCATAATGAACAAAAAGAACGCCAGGCCATTGAACAGCTTATCCGCCACCGCTGCGCGGCGCTGGTTGTTCACGCCAAAATGCTTCCCGATGCTGAACTTATTCATCTGATGAAGCAGATCCCCGGCATGGTGATCATCAACCGTATTATTCCCGGGTTTGAAAAACGCTGCGTGGCGCTCGACGACCGCTATGGCGCCTGGCTCGCCACCCGCCATCTGATTCAACAGGGACACACACGAATTGGTTATCTCTGTTCAAACCACCCCATTTCTGATGCGGAAGATCGACTGCAAGGCTACTACGATGCCTTGCGCGAAAACGATCTACCGTGTAATGACCGTCTCGTAGCCTACGGTGAGCCGGATGAGAGCGGCGGTGAGCAGGCCATGACTGAGTTGCTTGGCCGCGGACGAAATTTCACCGCCGTTGCCTGCTATAACGACTCCATGGCCGCCGGGGCAATGGGGGTGCTAAATGACAACGGGATTGAAGTGCCGTCAGAAATTTCACTCATTGGTTTTGATGATGTGCTGGTCTCCCGTTACGTGCGCCCGCGCCTGACAACGGTACGTTACCCGATCATCACGATGGCAACACAAGCCGCAGAGCTGGCGTTAGCGCTGGCTGAGAAACGCCAGCCACCGGACATTACCCATCTCTTCAGCCCGACTTTAGTGCGTCGTCACTCCGTAGCATCGCCTGCAGAAGCAGGAGAGGAATAGCGGTAAAGGTGTACCGTTTTATTCGGGTACTCCAGTGCATCGCCAATATACTGCCAGCCGTAACGTTCATAGAAGTCACGGCAGGCAGACCACAAATGCAGCTCGCGATACCCTGCCTGAGCAGCATAGGTCATAACATGCTGCTGGAGTTGCCCGGCTAACCCTTTGCCACGCGCCGCTTCGTCAACGTACAACGCCGCCAGCCACGGGAAGAGATCCTGCCGGGTGATCAGATCGCAGCGCCAGAGCCCCACCGTGCCAAGAAGCTGTTCGTTTTGCACAGCAATAAAGGTCAATGGCAAGGCACCCGCCGTCTGGCTGTGCTCAACAATGCTATGAAAAAACGCCCGGGGAAGCCCCTCACCAAAGGCGTGCCAGATCCAGTCGGTCACTTGCTCCGCATACTGCGGTGCGGCGTAAAGCGGCAGAATGTCAGCCTTATCCATGTTTTACCTGCGTTTTTCAGTTCGATATTCAGGCCTGATGCCCCCCGGCCAGTTTGTTCACTATTTTACCAGAACCCGGCCATTTTCGTTGACTGCGGGCAGGCCGTTATGTCGACGGGCGGATCGTTACCAAAAAGCGTGATCGTGGCAGAAGTTTTGCGTCCCCCGCATCGCTTATACGCTGCGAGGTCTGTGTTAAACTGCAGACCATTACGTGGAAGCAGGAATGTAGAATGGCAACAATGCTGGATGTCTCACTGCGTGCGGGCGTGTCGAAGGCCACGGTATCGCGCGTACTGAACGGCACAGGTCAGGTTAAAGAGAGTACGCGTCAGCAAGTGTTTGCTGCGATGGAAGAGCTGGGTTACCGCCCGAACTTTCTCGCGCGTTCACTGGCTAACCAGACCAGTAACAGCATTGGTCTGGTCGTATCAACCTTCGATGGCTTTTACTTTGGTCGCCTTCTGCAACAGGCATCGCGGCAGACTGAAACCCACGGGAAACAGCTGATCGTCACGGATGGACACGACGCGCCGGAGCAGGAAGAGCAGGCAGTGCAGATGCTGGCCGATCGCAAATGTGATGCCATTGTGCTGTACACGCGCTATATGAGCGAAAAAGCGATTATCAAACTGATGAATACCGTGCAAACCCCGCTGGTGGTCATCAACCGTGAAGTCAGCCAGGCGCCGGATCGCTGCGTTTTCTTCGAACAACAGGATGCTGCCTTTAAGGCAGTGGATTACCTGATCAATCAGGGTCACCGGGAGATCGCCTGTATCACCGTCCCGATCCATACCCCAACCGGGAAAGCGAGACTGATGGGCTACCGTAAGGCGCTGGAAAAGCACGGCATTCGTCTGGACGAACGCCGGGTAAAGTATGGCGATGCGGGAATGACGCGGGGATATGAGCTGTGTAAAGAGCTCATTGCCGATGGTGTGTCGTTTAGCGCCCTGTTTGCCTGTAATGATGATATGGCGCTGGGTGCATCCAAAGCGTTACACCAGGCGGGGCTTAAGATCCCGCAGGATATTTCGCTGTTTGGTTTTGACGACGCCCCAAGCGCGAAATGGCTGGAACCTGCACTTTCATCGGTTTATCTGCCCATCGACAATATGATTGTCACTGCTATCGATCAGGCCATCAGGCTGGCAAAAAACCAGCCCGTCGATGCGATCCCACCGTTTACCGGCACGCTGGTACTTCGCGATTCGGTCACCACGGGGCCGTACTTTAATCAAATGAGTTCCAGTGTCAGCAGTTCCTGAATGGTCTGGCGACGGCGGATCAGCCGTGCCTTGCCGTTATCAAACAGCACTTCCGGCAGCAGCGGGCGACTATTGTAGTTAGATGACATAGAAGCCCCGTAGGCACCGGTATCGTGCAGTACAAGATAATCGCCCGGTTTGACCTCTGGCAGCGCGCGGGTTTCCACTTTGCCACCTTCCTGCTGAGTGAACACGTCACCCGATTCACACAGCGGCCCCGCAACGACCGTCTCACGGCGCGGTGCGTGCGTTAAATCGTGACCATCGGCAGCCAGTGCCGTTATGTGGTGATAGCTGCCGTACATGGACGGACGCATCAGATCGTTAAAACCGGCATCAATCAACACGAAATGGCGTGAACCCATCTCTTTCACACTGCGTACCTGCGCCACCAATACACCGGCTTCGGCAACCAGGAAACGACCCGGCTCAATTTCCAGTTTCACAGCGTGACCAAGATGCGCAGCGATCTGGTCACGCGCGGCGCTCCACAGACCGTAATAGTGATCGGTATCGATCGCCTCTTCACCTTCACGGTAAGGAATAGAAAGCCCGCCACCTGCAGAGATGGCCTCCAGATCCTGACCAAAATCGACAACCTGACGCACCATTGCCCCGCAGACCTGCTCAAGATGAGCATAATCCACGCCAGAGCCAATGTGCATATGAATGCCGACCAGCTTCAGGTTATAACGCTGCAACACGTCAAGCGCGGCTGGCATATCGGCATACCAGATACCGTGTTTGCTGTTTTCGCCGCCGGTGTTGGTTTTTTGGCTATGACCATGACCAAAGCCCGGGTTCACACGTAACCAGACGCGATGACCTGGCGAAACCTGGCCTAGCTGCTCAAGCATATCCACAGACCCGGCATTCACCGGTACCTGCAATTCATGTACGCGCGCAAGCGTCGCATCGTCGATCACATCGGCAGTGAAGACGATCGCATCTGGATCGGCTTTCGGATCAAACCCGGCCACCAGCGCACGCTCGATTTCACCCAGTGAAACGGAATCCACTTTTACGCCCTGCTCACGCATCAGGCGCAGAATGTGAATATTGGAGCATGCCTTTTGAGCAAAGCGCACCACGTCAAACTGATGGAGAGCGGCGATCTTCTCGCGAACGATCTGCGCGTCGTAGACCCAAACCGGACAGCCAAACTCGGCTGGCAAGCGCAGCAGGTTTTCAGCGTTCAAATCGGTATCAGTCTGGTTGAGTGGGCGTGGCATGGTCTTCTCCGGATAAATTCATTTTTTATGATTACGCCACAGCGGAAAAAGAATAAAAAATATCGTTTTATCGAGAGTCTATGCAAAAATGATATGGATACTCGTCTGCTTTCAGGTGCCCTATGCCCGCCGTCAACTTACGCCATATTGAGATTTTTCACGCTGTGATGACCACCGGTAATCTCACCGAAGCCGCGCAGATGCTGCATACCTCACAGCCGACAGTGAGCCGGGAACTGGCACGCTTCGAGCAAGTACTTGGGTTGAAGCTGTTTGAACGCACCCGTGGCAGGTTACACCCAACGGTGCAAGGGTTGCGTCTGTTCGAGGAAGTTCAGCGCTCCTGGTACGGGCTGGACCGAATTGTCAGCGCGGCGGAAAGCTTACGTGAATTTCGCCAGGGCGAGTTGTCGATTGTCTGTCTGCCCGTGTTTTCGCAGTCGTTTCTGCCGATGCTGATACAGCCTTTTCTGGCCCGTTATCCCGAGGTGAACCTCACCATCGTCCCGCAGGAGTCACCGTTGCTTGAAGAGTGGCTTTCGGCGCAGCGTCATGATCTGGGATTAACCGAAACCCTCGCCACACCGGCGGGAACGCAGCGCACAGAATTACTGGCGTTAGATGAGGTCTGCGTCCTGCCTGCGGGTCATCCCCTGGCTAAAAAAAGCGTCCTGACCCCTGTGGATTTCCACGGCGAGAACTACATTAGCCTGTCACAGACGGACAGCTACCGACAGCTGCTGGATATGCTCTTTACCGAGCATCAGGTGAAACGAAGAATGGTGGTCGAAACGCACAGTGCAGCATCTATTTGCGCAATGGTTCGTGCAGGCGTGGGCGTCTCAGTGGTTAATCCGCTCACGGCGCTGGATTATGCGGGAAGTGGAATTGTGGTTCGACAGTTTAGCGTTTCAGTCCCCTTTACCGTCAGCCTGATCCGCCCGCTGCATCGCCCGGCCTCTGCGCTGGTAGAAGCGTTCAGCGAACATCTACAAAGTGGGCTAAGCACGCTAACCGCACAACTGAAGAAGGTGCTGGAAAAGACGCCCGACTAAACCAGCGGGCGTCCTCTGACTCAGTTAAAACGCTTAGCCACAGCGGCAACACGCTCACCGAATTTTACTGCCGTTTGCAGATCGCCGCTGGCAATCGCGCCAGCATCCGCATCTGACGGAGACTGTACCAGCAGCCCGACAGAGCCACCGAGGTTGTTGATATCCTGACGCGTTGCAGCCTGCGTATTCGATGGTGGCAGACCCAGGCTCACCCAGATCCCACCATGCTGCGATGCCAGCGTTTGCAGGTATTGCAGGGAAACTTGCTTGTCACCGTTAAGGCTCGCACTGTTACTGAAGCCCGCAAACACTTTGTCCTGCCAGCTGCGTACGAACCAGGCTTTAGAGGTGGCATCAGCAAATTTCTTAAACTGCCACGGCACACCGCCCATGTAAGTTGGTGCGCCAAAAATAATCGCCTTTGCTTCGTTCAATTTTTGCCAGTCGCTTTCCTGAATTTCACCATTGCTGTCGATGGCAATCAGTTCAGCCTGCGCGCCCTCTGCGACTGTTTCAGCAACACGTTGGGTGTGGCCGTAGCCAGAATAATAGATAACTACAACGCTCATAATAGATCTCCTGATGCAATATTGCCTTGTGAGTCAAAAGTTTAAGACGGTTTTAAAATTGCTCTGCGAGCAGTTGCCATTTTCGGTTCCCTGGTATCAAATAGAAACCTTACGTCGTTTTATACACGCAAATATTCGCGGGCGTAAGAAGGCACTTTTACCTCACCTGGTTACCTCGAGGGAACCACCATGACTGAGTCTGTTGTACTGAAAAAGGAGATGCCTCCTTATAACGTGTTCGATGAACGCTGCCCTACCCGCGACGTGCTGGCGCGTATCGCCGACAAATGGGCGCTGCTGATCCTCGCGCGTCTTGAAAACGGACCAATGCGCTTTAACCATCTGCAACGGGATATTCAGCGGATCACCAAAAAGGTACTGACCCAGGCATTACGCAAGCTGGAACGCGATGGGCTGGTTTCACGTGAGGTTTTCGCGACGGTACCGGTGACAGTGGAGTACAGTCTGACGCCGCTGGGACAGGCGCTAACCGAAACAGTGACCGTGCTGGCACACTGGGTGGAAAGTAATATGGATGCGATTGTGGCGGCGCAATCCGCTTATGACGCCGCCAATGCACAGACCTGAGCCGGGACGTTCCCGGGGCAAGCCCGCTCAGGAGAGCATAAACTCCACGGCATCGGCAGCATGAATCGCTGTGGTATCAAACACCGGGATTGAACTACGCGCTACCGGAACCAGTAAGCCGATCTCAGTACAGCCAAAGATCACACCTTCTGCCCCCTGCTGTGCAAGCTTCTCGATCACGCTGACGTAATACGCGCGGGAAGGTTCACTGAATGTCCCCAGGCAAAGCTCATCAAAGATAATCTGATTGATGCGTGCCCGGTCAGCCTCATCAGGGATCAGGCTTTCAATCCCAAACTCACTACTCAAGCGACCGCGATAGAAATCCTGCTCCATGGTATAGCGCGTACCCAGCAGTGCCACACGCGACATTCCGGATGCAGCAATTTTACGCCCGGTCGCATCGGCGATATGCAGGAAGGGCAGCGAGCAACGCTCTTCGATCCGGGAAGCGACTTTATGCATGGTGTTCGTACAGAGCAAAATTCCCTCTGCTCCCGCACGCTCCAGCCCCAGCGCCGCCTGTGCCAGGATCTCCCCGGCTTTATCCCATTCACCGTTCGACTGGCAGGCCTCGATTTCATGGAAATTAACGCTGTGCAGCAGCAGGCTTGCGGAGTGCAGGCCGCCCAGACGCTGCTTTACCCCTTCATTAATCAGGCGGTAATAGGGGATTGTCGATTCCCAGCTCATCCCACCTAACAGGCCGATCGTTTTCATCATCCCTCCTTATCTCTGTTCTCTCTTTTAACACAACCGGCGCCAATAAAAAAAGGCGCTGTATTCAGCGCCTTTTTAACCTGCAGAGTTTATTCCGTCACCGGCTCCGTCAGCGGGTTACGTGTGAGCATCGCTTCGCGCAATAAAACGCTGCCGCAAGCAAAAAGACCACCAAGTATAGTCGCCAGAAGGACAATCAGCGCTTTGCCTGGACCATCTTTCTTCACCGGCATGGAAGGCGAAAGCTGGTAGCGGAATGGTTCAAGTTTGATATCTGAGAAGGACAATTTTTTCAGCTGCGCCAGGTAGAATTCCCGGTTCTGGAAGTCCGCATTCAACTCGGTCACGTCCTTCAGATTTTTTTCAATCTGCAGTTTTTGCGCAATACCGTCAGACCCAAGCGCAACGGAGTAATCCGGGTCATCTTTTACTGCCTGCCCGTTGCTATAGACCGGCTTCTTAATCCCTGCCGCATTTGCCACTTTCAGCGAATAATTAAGTCGCTGCAGGTTGGTGTTGTGAGCATTGGTCAGACGGACACGATCCAGTTCCAGCTGCTGCTCAACAGCCTTTGTTTTCAGGGCGATCTGATTACGGATGTTCTGCAGTGTCTCTTTTTCGACAATAGCTGCAATATAATTGATATATCCCTCCAGGACAGTTTGCGCATCACCAGCCTGAGGTGCTGTGAAGCTCAATGTCCATGAGACATAAGGCATTTTTTCCGCGTCTTTCGCCTGCGTGTCATTCACTGCTTTCATTTTGTCTGAGATATTGACGATAGCACGATGCAGTTCGAGTGGATCGACCTCGGCGTCTTTAAGCTGCGACATCACGTAAGAAGAGGATTTCAGATACTCTTCAAGCAATGACTGCGACTGAAACTTTTTAATAAACAGATCAAAGACTTCCGGGCGGGAAATCTTCGCATCCACGTCAAGCACCTGTAGCGTAACCATCATCTGGCGTAATGGGTTCCACTGCGACTGTTCTGCCTGAGTGATCACCGCTTTACTGGTCCATTTCTGCGGCAGCAAAAATGAAACGGCCAGCCCCACCAGTGCAAACGCAAGAGTGACGGCGATGATGCGTTTTTTTGCCGCAAAAAGCACCTCTAATAGTCCCAAAAGATCTATTTCTTTGGTGTTTACAGCTGGGGTTGCATAGCGGGGAAAATCAAGATCGGTGCTTTTTTTGATATCCATCTCAGACATAACCATTCTTCTTTATAGGACGCTGTGCATATTGCGCAATCAATAAGAGTGGTCCGATGATACAATATCTTCAGAATTATCTTAAGTTCAAATCCCTCTATTTAGCTCCCCCTGCCAGAGTTGGTAGTGAGTTTCATCACGTTATTATTGTAACAAAACATCATTTCACCAACTCTGACATCTATTAAACGCTTAAACTGGCAATACGATTACACGCCGATATTACGCAGTTTCTCCCCCGCCATCAGCTTGCGTTCAATATGCTCCAGCGTCACCCCTTTAGTTTCTGGAATTAACCAGAATGTGACCCCAATAAATGCTACGTTCAATACGGTGTAGAGCCAGAATGTTCCCGCCGCGCCAATTGCGTCCAGCAACGTCAGGAATGTCGCACCAATGATCATATTCGACACCCAGTTGGTGGTCGTGGAACAGGTGATGCCAAAGTCACGACATTTGAGCGGCTGAATTTCGGAGCACAAGATCCACACCACAGGCGCGGCGCTCATCGCATACCCGGCAATACACATCATGGTCATACCGACGGAGAGCCAGGAAAGACCACTTGAGGCCGTGCCGTTATCAAACTGCATCAGGCAGTATCCGAGGATCAATGTACCGAGCGCCATCACGCTGAAGCCAATTTTGAGTGCCGGTTTACGTCCGGCTTTATCCACGGTGAACACCGCAATAAAAGTGGCGAACATAAAGGTAAGACCCACCACCAGGGTGGCCATCATCTGCTGTTCTGTGGTAGTGAACCCCGCCATTTTGAATATGCGTGGCGCGTAGTACATGATGATATTCATCCCGGTGAACTGCTGCATTGCCTGCAGTAACATGCCGAGGAACACCGCACGGCGTACGTTGCGGTTGATCTTAAATAACGCCCAGCCTCCCTGCTTCAACTTCAGACTTTCGCGGATCTCGTTCAGCTCTTCCCGTGCTTTTTCCGAAGTATCACGCAACATGCGCAGCACCTCTTCGGCCTCCACATGACGCCCTTTTTGCGCCAGCCAACGCGGGCTATTCGGCAAGAAAATCACCAGTACAATCAGCACCAGTGCTGGTAAAGCCAGCACGCCGAGCATCGCGCGCCAGTTGCCGCTGTAGCTGAAGTAGGTATCAGACAGGAACGCCAAAACAATACCCAGCGTCACCATCAACTGATACATACTGATCATCTTGCCACGTACGTTCTCACTCGCCATTTCGGAGAGATAGAGCGGCGCCGTATACGAAGCAATCCCGACCGCCACACCGAGCAACACACGGGAAAGCAGCAATACTTCAACGTTCGTGGCAAACGCGGAACCAATGGAGCCGGCAACAAACAGAATCGCCCCGACCATCAGGCTGTATTTGCGTCCAAGGCGGAACGAGAGCCAGCCATTAAACAGCGCACCGATGGCGGCACCGAGCATCATGCTGCTCACCACCCACTCCTGCAGACGGCTACTCAGCGTGAAGTGATCGGTAATAAACGGTAATGCACCGGCAATCACGCCGATATCCAGTCCAAATAACAAGCCCGCTACCGCGGCCGCAATAGAGACAAACTGGTTCATGCGGCGGGTATCGCGTAACGCAGCGGGCATAAGGGTTGAGTCATTTATAGAGGTCATAGTTTCCTGCCTGAACAGCGAAATTCGTTAAGTGAAATTACGAGATAGCGAAAAAAAGTGTCAGGCGGGAAAAGGTGAAGATATGGACTATTTCGCTGCGACATAGTGATCTGTGATGGACATTACAATTTCAACCAATGCTGAATAATCACATTCTTTTATTAACTCTTTAATTTCTAAAAATTAAAAGTGTGACGCGAGTCATTCATGCCTTTTCAGTATGGATTTTTCGTGTTTTCCAATATGGACATTGACAATTTTTGGGCAAAAAAAACCTCCACCTAAAAGCAGAGGTATTTGCCTGAAGCGGGTTTATCGTGCCAGCCAACCGCCATCAACCGCCACGGTGTAGCCATTGATATAGTCCGAGGCCGGTGATGCCAGAAATACAACCGGCCCCATCAGATCACCCGGCAGCCCCCAACGGCCAGCCGGAATACGTTCAAGGATTTCCGCGCTACGCTGTTCATCCGCACGCAACTGCTGCGTGTTGTTGGTCGCCATGTAACCCGGGGCAATCGCATTGACGTTGATATTATGTTTCGCCCATTCGTTCGCCAGCAGGCGCGTTACACCCATCACGGCGCTCTTTGAAGCGGTGTATGACGGCACGCGGATACCGCCCTGGAAAGAGAGCATCGAGGCAATATTAATGATCTTGCCGCCTTTCCCTTGCGCAATGAAGTGCTTCGCCGCAGCCTGGGACATAAAAAACACGCTCTTGATGTTCAGATCCATCACGTCGTCCCAGTCGCGTTCCGTGAAATTAATCGCATCTTCACGGCGAATCAGTCCGGCATTGTTCACCAGAATGTCGATATGCCCGAATTCCGCGACAGCACGTTCCAGCAGTTCAGGAATGGCGTCGATTTTACGCAGATCGGCAGTCAGGCTCAGGAAACGGCGGCCCAGCGTCGTCACGCGTTCAATGGTTTCAGTCGGTTCAACGATATTAATCCCCACGATATCGCAGCCCGCCTCCGCCAGACCTAACGCCATCCCCTGACCCAGCCCGGTGTCACACCCGGAAACCACAGCCACTTTCCCCTGCAGAGAGAATGCATCCAGAATCATGTTTATTCCTTACTCTTTCAACGCCTGTCACTCACAGGCAGGTTTATGCTTCACTGCCCGCGACTAGCGCAGATCGTTAATCGCGACATGGTCCATATCATCAAAGACCTGATTTTCACCGACCATTCCCCAGATAAAGGTATAGGCCTTTGTCCCGACACCAGAATGGATAGACCAGCTCGGTGAAATCACGGCCTGCTCGTTGTGCATGACGATATGACGTGTTTCCTGAGGTTTCCCCATCATGTGGAATACGCAGGCGTCTTCGTCCATGTTGAAATAGAAATAGACTTCCATGCGGCGCTCGTGGGTATGGCACGGCATGGTGTTCCACAGGTTGCCCGGCGCGAGTTCGGTCAGCCCCATGCTGAGCTGACAGGTCTCCAGTACATCCGGCACGAAGTATTTATTGATGGTGCGGCGGTTGCTGGTGAGGTTATCGCCAAGCGTTACAGGGGCTACGTCTGCCGGGGTGACTTTTTTGGTTGGGTAGGTAAAGTGAGCCGGGGCGCAGTTGTAGTAAAACTTCGCGGGCTTGTTGCCGTCTATGCTGGCAAAGACCACTTCTTTCGCACCTTTGCCAACATATAATGCCTCACGATGACCAATCTCGTGGCACTGTCCGTCTACGGTGATCGTGCCGGGCCCACCGATGTTAATAACCCCCAGCTCGCGGCGTTCCAGAAAATAGCTTACGCCCAGCTGTTTACCCACTTCGCCACCCACGGAGACGGTTTTCGTGACTGGCATAATCCCGCCCACAATAATGCGGTCGATGTGACTGTAGACCATGGTGTACTTGTCGGCCTCGAACACCTGTTCGACTAAAAACTCATTACGCAGCCCTTGAGTATCCAGCGTTTTGGCGTGCGCACTGTGGATGCTTTGTCTGATGTCCACGATAACCTCCAGATGTGGTCATGCCCGAAGGCAAAAGATAAACGAAACAGCGTTCCGTTTTTGTAATGAACACATACTATCGGCATAAAGTGGGCTTTTCAATTATATTTAAAACAACGTTTCATTTTTATTTTTGTTTGTATCGGAAATGACACCTGGATCACGATAAATGGAGATTGAGAAAAAACAGCACCATAAAAAAACCTCCCGCAGGAGGTTTCTTGCAATGAGAAAAGGTTAGCGTTCGATGGCCAGCGCCACCCCCTGCCCGCCACCGATACAGAGTGTGGCAATGCCTTTACGGGCGTTCCGCTTTTTCATTTCGTGGACCAGCGATACCAGGATCCGGCAGCCAGACGCACCAATAGGATGTCCCAGCGCGATCGCCCCGCCGTTGACGTTTACCCGCAGTGGATCCCACTCCAGCATTTTGCCGACCGAGATCGCCTGCGCGGCAAAGGCTTCGTTTACCTCTATCAGATCCACATCTGAGAGCTGCCACCCAGCACGACCAAGACAGCGACGGGTGGCATAAACCGGCGCGATCCCCATTAACGCAGGATCAACACCCACGCTGGCAAACGCCTTGATGCGGGCTAATACAGGGAGATTCAGCTCAAGGGCTTTGCTTTCGCTCATCATCATGACGGCCGCTGCACCATCATTAATGGAGGAAGCATTTCCCGCCGTAACCGACCCTTGCATTTCAAAAGCAGGGTTAAGCCTTGCCAGGCCTTCAGCGCTGGCGTCGGTACGCGGCTGCTCATCGGTATCCACGACGATAACCTCGCCGTTTTGACGCTGCGTACTGACCGGGACAATTTCATCGCGAAAACGGCCGGAATCAATCGCCGCGCGCGCCTTTTGCTGTGAGCTTAGCGCATAAGCATCCTGCAGCTCACGGCTGATGCCGTACTCTCGCGCCAGGTTTTCCGCCGTCACACCCATATGATAATCATTGAATGCATCCCACAGCCCGTCATGCACCAGGCTATCAAGCAACTGGCTATTGCCCAACTGTGCGCCGGTACGGCTGTCGGTCAATACGTGTGGGGCGCGGCTCATGTTCTCTTGTCCGCCCGCAATGACCACATCCGCTTCACCGCACTGAATGGCTTGCGTTGCAAGATGTAGCGCTTTTAAGCCTGATCCACAGACGTCGTTAATGGTGATTGCGGAGACGGTATTGGGCAACCCGCCTTTCAGCGCCGCCTGCCGCGCAGGGTTTTGCCCGGCTCCGGCAGTCAGAACTTGTCCCAGGATCACCTCATCAATTTCATGGGCTGCGATCCCGCTACGTTCCACCAGCGCTTTTACTACCACGCTACCCAGGTCAACCGCCGAGTGACGCGCAAGCGCTCCCTGAAAACAGCCGATAGCTGTACGCAACGCACCCACTATTACGACATCTTTCATCACGACCTCTGTGTTAAATGACATGACGATAGTAGAGGATTGTTACTGGCAATTATCTTAATTGTTTAAAAATAGTGAGTTTAATCACAAGGATCAGCGTGCATCCTGCAGATACTGCCGCAGCCAGCTTCCGGCAATACCTGGTGGGGATCGTTTATTCCATAGCAGATCGATCCCTGTCGCTCGTGGCCAGCCGGGGACATTTAACTGTACCAACGATTTCGCGGCGGCAAATTCTTCCACCAGTGCGCACGGCAACACGCACCAGCCAAATCCCTGTACTGCCATACTCAAGAGTAACAGGTAATTCGGGGCTGACCAGACGGGCCCGCGCGCGAGCGTCGCCTCGCGCTCAAGATAGGTGCTGAGCCGCAACTCCCGCCAGCCGTGCAGTTCGTCAGCCTGAATTTCAGGTTGGCCGGCCAGAGGATGCGTGGTCGCAACATATATTGCCATGCGGGTTTGCATCGGCAGCCGGGTGACGCCGATATCCGTAGGGTAACTGTCCCGCGCTTCCGTCAGTCCAACCTGTGCGCGTTCCTTTTGCAGCAGATCGATGACGTCCTCTTCTTCGCCAATCAGGCATTCGAATTCCGTATGAGGAAAGCGCCGGTCAAACTGGTTCATGAGATCTTCCAGCACATCCGGATTGAGGGTATCGGAAAGGACAAATGTCAGACGCGCCTCCGTTTGTGCCGTTAATGATACTGCCAGCTCATCAAGCCGCGTGCTGGCGGCGAGGATAGCCTGCACATAGCCCAGCACCTGCTCCCCTTGAGCCGTCAACACCGGCTGGCGCGCCGAGCGGTCAAAAAGCTCGAAACCCAGATCGGCTTCAAGATTGGCAATGGACGTGCTGATCGTCGACTGGCTTTTACGCAACCGGCGTGCGGCAGCAGAAAAAGAACCTGCCGCGACGGTTTCAACAAACGCAGTAAGGGCTTCGGGGGAATAGCGCATGATCTATCTACTTTTACGATGGATACCATCTTTAATATATCAGCTTTAACGATAAAAATAGGCCCCATCAACGCCCATACTGGCGAATTAACGAGGTCTATGACTATGCAACACCAGGATGCACTCCAACGTAAACTGCCGGAGCGGATCTTTCATGCTATCTGTTTCGAAGGGATTGCCACGGCGATCCTCGCCCCTACGGCGGCGTGGCTCATGCAGCGTTCCGTGGTTGAGATGGGCGGGTTAGCCATTATTCTGGCCACCACCGCCATGCTGTGGAACATTATTTATAACTTCGGCTTCGATCGTTTCTGGCCAGTTCAGCGCGTCAAACGTACGGCAAAAGTCCGTGCGCTGCATGCCCTGGGGTTCGAATGCGGGTTCATCGTGATCGGCCTGACGATTGTCGCCGCTGTGCTGGGCGTCACGCTGCTAGAGGCATTCACGCTGGAAATAGGTTTCTTCCTGTTCTTCCTGCCTTACTCCATGTTCTACAACTGGGCATATGACACGTTACGTGAAAAATTCCTTAAGCGTCGTCAGCAACGACGCGCCCTGGCAGGCTAACTCCCCCTGGCCGGACAACTGGTCCGGCCAAACTCCGTCGAAGCAACTGCGCTCTCCACGCATAACTATGGTAAATTGCACTCCATTCCGATGGTTTGATAGTTGATACGTTGCTCTAATGTCGAAAATTTGGTCAAAAGATGAGACTCTCTGGAGTTTCGCTCTCTACGGCACGGCCGTGGGCGCAGGAACGCTGTTCTTGCCTATTCAGCTGGGCTCCGCAGGCGCTATCGTCCTGTTTATTACCGCCCTTGTGGCTTATCCGTTAACCTACTGGCCGCACAGAGCGCTGGCACAATTTATCCTGTCATCGAAAACAAAAGGCAATGAAGGGATCACCGGCGCCGTATCGCACTATTACGGCAGGAAGATTGGCAATCTGATCACCACGCTCTATTTCATCGCCTTCTTTGTGGTGGTGCAGATTTATGCGGTGGCCATCACTAACTCGCTCACGGAGCAACTGGCAAAACACCTGACGGTGGATACCGCCGTTCGCGTACTGGTCAGCCTGGGGGTGGTGCTGGTTCTTAATCTGATATTCCTGATGGGACGACATATCACGATAAAAGTGATGGGCTTCCTGGTGTTTCCGCTGATTGCCTATTTCCTGTTTGTCTCGCTCTATCTGACCGGAAGCTGGCAGCCGTCGCTGCTGACCAGCCAAATGACCGTCGATCGTCATACCCTGCATCAGGTATGGATTTCGATTCCGGTGATGGTTTTTGCTTTCAGCCATACTCCGATTATCTCAACGTTTGCCGTTGACCGTCGTGAGAAGTTTGCTGACGGCGCTATGGATAAATGCAAGAAAATCATGAAGGTGGCGTACCTCATTATCTGCCTGAGCGTGCTGTTCTTTGTCTTCAGCTGCCTGCTCTCTATTCCACCGTCGTATATTGTGACCGCCAAAGAGCAAGGGGTTACGATCCTGTCCGCGCTGTCGATGATGCCTTCCTCTCCGGCGTGGCTGGGTATTTCCGGGATTATCGTGGCAATTATTGCGATGTCGAAATCGTTCCTCGGCACCTATTTTGGCGTGATTGAAGGGGCGACGGAGATCGTGAAGTCGTCGCTGAATCAGGTGGGCGTGAAAAAGAGCCGCGCCTTTAACCGCGCGATTTCCATTATGGGGGTGTCGTTAATCACCTTTGCAGTCTGCTGCATTAACCCGAATGCCATTTCGATGATTTATGCCATCAGCGGTCCGCTTATCGCCATGATCCTGTTTATCATGCCGACGCTGTCGACGTATCTGATCCCGTCCCTGAAACAGTACCGTTCCATTGGCAACCTGCTGACGCTGATCGTCGGTGTGCTGTGCGTGTCGGTGATGTTTGTCGGCTAATCCCTTTCGTGCCCGGCGTTTTGCCGGGCATGCCATTCAGTCTCGTCCCGTCGTCTCCAGCGGAAAAGGTCTGTCCTGAACGACCGTTTTCATTACCAGCGTCGAGCGAAGATGCTGCACGCCAGGCATCGCTGAGAGTTTCTCGTCATAGAGTTTTTGAAATGCCGACAGGTCACGCGTTACGACGTGCATCAGATAATCGGGATCGCCAAACAAACGCTGTGCCAGCACGATTTGCGGTATCTCTTCCACCGCATCTTCAAAGGCGCTAACCGCTTTTCTGTCACCCTCTTTAAGCGTCGCAAAGACTATCGCCAGGAAATTAAATCCCATTTTGGCGGGATCGAGGCTGGCGCGGTATCCCGTTATGGCCCCGCTTTGCTCCAGCGCCCGCACGCGACGATGGCACGGCGAGAGGCTCAAATTCACCCGCTCTGCCAGCTCCGTAAGTGATAAACGACCGTCAGATTGCAGCTCAGCAAGAATTTTTCGATCAATGCTATCCATGTGGAAGATTTTCTCAGTTTTACCGTGTTATGAGCATAACATTGAAAGCCTATTTCGCAGGGTTAGCGATATTCTTTTTCTCAACGTTTGACGCACTGCGGGAGTCTTCAGGACGATGGAAATGAGTATTGTGGCCGGCTTTTGGGTGGTTTCTTTTCTGCTTATCATGACGCCGGGGGCGGACTGGGCCTATGCCATTAGTGCCGGGATTAACGGTCGACGCGTGGTCCCGGCTGTGATGGGACTGATGTCCGGTCATCTGCTGGCTACGATGATAGTGGTTGCGGGCGTGGGCGTTTTAATTGCTCAACATCCACTGGCGTTAGCCGGGTTAACCGTGGCGGGAGCCCTGTATCTCCTGTGGCTTGGCATAACGTTATTGCGTCACCCGGCTGCACCGGAAAAAGCCACCCGTCATACGGGAAACTGGACACAGTGGGCGGTGAAAGGACTCTGTATTAGCGGCCTAAACCCGAAAGTTTTTTTGCTGTTCCTGGCCCTGCTTCCGCAATTTACAGACCCAACCGGAAGTTGGTCGATAGCGATGCAGATGACTGCGCTTGGGATGATGCATCTTATCACCTGTACGCTGGTCTACCTGCTGGTGGGGTATGGCTCGAAAGCCGTGCTGGCGACCCGACCACAGGCGGCGCGTCTGGTGAGCAGGGCATCGGGAGGGTTGATGGTGCTGATAGCGATGGTATTGCTGTTTGAGCAGGTAATATAAAAAAACACCGGCCATCGCCGGTGTTATTTACGCCCGAATATCGTCATATTCCCGCGTATTATCAAACTCATGTTTAGCAAACGGACATAGCGGAATAATTTTACGGTTCTCACCGCGCATCTTCTCCACCACTTTCGCCACCAGCTGTTTGCCAACGCCCTGCCCTTTCAGGCTCGGATCAACGTCGGTGTGCTCAATAATGCTCAGGTGCTCGCCGGTCGGTACGAAGACAATCTCCGCGACCTGATTTCCGTGAGCATCGTTCACGTAAAACTTGTTATGGCCTTCCAGAATATCCATGGTTCCTCGCTTATTTTTGGCGATACTTCAACGCACCGCTCGGGCAGGTATCAATCACACGTATCACTGTTTCAACGTCCACTTCATCCGGAATGATCCACGGTTTACGTTTCAGGTTAAACAGCTTAGCGCTACCGCGTACGCAGTTACCTGAGTGTTTACAGATCCCGGTGTTGAAGTAAATATCAATTTTCTCGCCGGTATAGGCCCGGTAACCTGCATCCAGTAGTTCTTTATCCATGACATTACCTCTGTAATTATTCTGGTATGAAATGAAGCATAGCCTTACGAGATCCTGATGGCTATAACACCGAAAACGAAAATCCAGGTCACAACTCTTTTCATGCCAGATTGCGTCCCCCTATTACGCATGTCAGGCTTCGCAAATGTCTCACGTTTAAATGGCTATCGCAGGTTGAATGAAACGCAGACTCTCTTTTCAGGTAAAGCTTTTTTTAGCGCTGGTGTGCTTCTCCTGCCTGCTGTTAGTTTTGTTGGGAACGATCCTGTTTCATTTTATTGACCGCCAACTCCATCACGATCTTGGCCAGCGAGCCCGGGTTCAGGCCAGTCAGATCGCGCTGATGCCAGGTCTGGCGACAATGGTTGCAGCCAGAGATATCCCCGGTATCGCCCGGCTAATCCAGCCGCTGCGTGCCGAAAGCGATGCCAGTTATATTGTGATTGGCGATACCCGGGAGCAGCACCTCTATCATTCAGAATCCCCGGAGCGCATCAATTTACCGATGATCGGTGGGGATAATGCGGAGGTATTAAAAGGAAAAACCATTATTTCCGTGCGTCAGGGTGGAATTGGCGTGTCGCTACGCAGTAAAGCGCCCATCTTCAACGCTCAGCATCAGGTGATTGGGATTGTCTCAGTCGGCTATCTGACCTCATATATTGCCAATATTAATGCCCGCATTCTCTGGCAATCCGGGTTATACGGTATTGGCCTCCTGTTGTTGCTGTTTATTTTCTCCTGGCTGTTTACCCGCAATCTTAAAAAGCAGATGTTCCGGCTTGAGCCGAAAGATATCGCTCAACTGGTCTTGCAACAAAGAGCATTGCTGGAAGCTATGTATGAAGGAATTTTTGCCGTCAATGAAGAGAAGCAGTTGATTCTCATTAACCGCGCCGCACGAGAAATGCTGGATATTCGGCAAAGTGAGAAAGAACTTATCGGCAAACCACTGGAAGAGGTTCTGCAAACCTCTCCAGGATTCCTGTCTCAGCGCTACGCTTCAGTGAGCAGCGGCAGCCATGACCAGATTGCGGTGCTTAATCAGCGGGAGGTGATCGTTAACCGCGTGGGGATTGAGGTAGAACCGGGTGTCGAGAGTGGTTGGGTATATAGTTTTCGCGACAAAAATGACATTAACACACTCAGCAGTCAGCTCAGTCAGATCAAGCGCTATGCGGATAACCTGCGCATTATGCGCCACGAACAGCTGAACTGGACCGCCACGCTGGTGGGATTGCTGCAGATGAAACACTATGACGAGGCGATCCGTTACATCCAGTTGCAGTCAGAAGGCGCCCAAAAAGTGCTGGACTTTGTCTCGGCCCATTTTGCCTCTCCGGCACTGTGTGGGCTGCTGTTAGGGAAATATGTCAGCGCACGTGAAAAAGGCATTGAACTGCTGTTTGATCCCGCTTGCCAGCTCACCCGCATGCCGGCCGCCATCAACGAAACGGAGCTAATGTCCGTGATCGGTAATTTGCTGGATAACGCCGTGGATGCCACCCTGAAGGCCTCCGTTCACGCCCCGGTGGAGATCTACATTTCTGACCGCAACCAGGAGCTGCTGATTGAGGTGGCCGACAGGGGCTGCGGGGTGGATGATGCACTGAAACCGCATATTTTCCGCCATGGTTTCAGCAGTAAACCAGAAAGCGAGAACGACATTGTGGGTACAGAGCACGGTATTGGCCTGTTTCTGGTGGCAGGCTATATCGAGAAAGCGGGCGGCAGCATAGAGATCGCCGACAACACGCCACAAGGCACTATTTTTTCTGTGTTTATTCCGAATGGGCAACAGCATGACCCGAGCACTTGATGTTGTGATAGTTGAAGATGAACCGCACCTGGCGGAGCTGCATCGTGAGTACATAGAGCAGAATTTTCACTTACGTGTGGTGGGCATCGCCGCGTCGATTGAGCAGGCCTGTAACCTGATTCGTGAGCATCAGCCGCGGCTGATATTGCTGGATAACTATCTCCCGGACGGTAAAGGCGTGGAGTTAATCGACAACCCACTACTGAAAAGCTACGAATGCTCGGTGATCTTCATCACCGCCGCCAGCGATATGCAGACCTGCAGCCATGCCATGCGCAGCGGTGCGTTCGACTATCTGATTAAGCCCGTCTTTTTCCAGCGTCTGCATGCCTCCCTTGAGCGGTTTATGCGCTTCATCCATACCGTGCAGCAGGTGAAGGTCGTCGACCAGCATGCGCTGGATCGCCTGTTTAATCTACCTGCTGCGGAATCCTCTCTCACCCCGTCGACGAAAGGTATTGAGCCCCAAACGCTGGAACGGATGAAACAATTTTTCGCCGATAATCCCGACAGTGCGATGTCGGTGGAAGAGGTCGTGGAGAACGTCGGGATCAGCAAAACCACGGGACGTCGCTATCTTGAATACTGCGTGGAAAGTGGGTTAATCAGCGTCGAGATGCTGTATGGCAACATTGGTCATCCACGAAGGTTATACCGCAAAGCCCCCGATAAACCGTAATCCGCAACCGTTCACAGGCTAACGTTCGCGGATTTTATGGTGTTAATTGCTGAAACGACGGCAACAATCACACTTCGGAATCATTGCCCGCTTCACCCTATTGTGGGTGGAGCCCACTGCGCTATGTTGACAATTAGTTCCTCAAATGTAACTAAAAGGTTAACTATAATGTCGAACACATTCCGAATTTCTCTGATTACCGCTACTGTACTGTTCTCTGCTTCTGCACTGTCTGCCTTGCCGCAGGGCTATCCTGCTGAGTATCAAAACGTTGTCAATGGCGCAACGAAAGAGGGCAAGGTTGTCATTTACTCCACCACCGACATCAAAGCTGCCGGGCCGCTGATCCAGGGCTTCGAAAAAACCTACCCGGGCATTAAAGTTGAATACAACGACATGAACAGCACCGAGCTGTACAACCGTTTCATCAGTGAACAGGCCTCCGGCGGTGTAAGCGGCGACGTAGTCTGGAGCTCCTCCATGGACACTGGTCTGAAGCTCGCCACCGACTACGCCATGGAGTACAAATCGCCGGAGCAAAGCCAGCTGCCGAAATGGGCGGTCTGGAAAGACAAGGCATACGGCACCACCTATGAGCCGGTGGTCTTTATCTACAACAAACGCCTGATCCCGGCCGGCGACGTGCCCGATTCTCACGCCGCGCTGGCGAAACTGATTGCCAGCCAGACGGACAAATTCAAGGGCAAAGTCACCACCTATGACATCGAGAAGTCGGGTCTGGGCTTTATGCTCTCAGTGCAGGATCACAACGCCGATCCTAATTACTTTAAAACCCTGGCTGACGTCGCCAAAGGTGGTTTATCAGTGCAGTCGTCTACCGGCACCATGATGGAGCGCGTCTCCTCCGGTGAAAACCTGATCGGCTTTAATATCCTCGGATCTTATGCTGAAGCACGTGCGAAGAACGATCCGTCGCTCGGCATTTCCTATCCAAAAGATTACACCCTGGTGCTGTCGCGTGTGTCGTTCATCAGCCAGCAGGCGCAAAACAGTAATGCGGCAAAACTGTGGCTCGACTATGTGCTGTCTGAGCAAGGGCAAAACATTCTGGCGAACCAGGCAGACATTCCGTCCATTCGTAATGATATCGAAGGGAAAAATGATATCGACGGTCTGACCAAAATCCTCGGCAACGCGCTGAAGCCGATCCCGGTTGATGAAACGCTGCTGGAATACCTGCAGCCAAAAAAACGCCTGGAGTACATCAAAGAGTGGCGTACTGCCGCCGGTAAATAAGCGTCTGAGCGCGGCGCAGGCCGCCGCGCTCCAGTTCATCGACTGAGTTCGTTTTTCTGGGCTGCAACACCAGGGATACCCCATGAATACATTACGCAGAAAGTGGCAAAGCCTGCCGCGAGGCATCGTCGTGCTGATAACCGCTCTGGTTATCTACACGCCGCTGTCGTTTATCGTGATACAGAGCTTCCTGTCCGCCCCGTTCTTTTCTCCGTCAAAAGAGTGGAGCTTTGAATCATTTGATTTTATTTTCACCGACCCTGATTTTTATAAGGCCCTGAAAAGTGGTTTTATTCTCGCCTTCGGGCTGGTTTTTATCTCCATTCCGCTGGGTGGTGTGCTGGCATTTCTGATGGTGCGTACCGACCTGCCCGGTCGCCGGTTGATTGAGCCGCTGATCCTGGTCCCGATTTTCGTTTCACCGATGGTACTGGGCTTCGGCTACGTGGTAGCCGCGGGTCCGGTGGGTTTTCTCTCCCAGTGGGCTGAGGCGCTGATTGGCTTTGTGCCGTGGAATATCTACGACATGTCGAGCATTGTGGTCATTGCCGGCCTGACGCACGTCCCGCACGCCTATCTGTATATTTCGTCAGCGCTGCGCAGCGTAGGCTCCGATGTAGAAGAGGCCGCGCGCACCGCGGGCGCGTCTCCCTGGCAGGTGATGACCTCCGTCAGCCTGCCGATGGTGCGCCCGTCCATTCTGTACGCCACTGTGCTGCTCTTCTTCCTGGGGCTGGAAGTGTTCGGCCTGATGCTGGTGCTCGGCGACCCGGAAGGCAACATGGTGCTGGCGACCTATCTCTATAAGCTGACGAACAAGATGGGTACCCCATCCTATCACCTGATGGCGGCGGTTGCCGTGGTGCTGATCTGCATCACCATCCCGCTGGTGATGCTCCAGCGACGCCTGATGCGCACCGCCAACCGCTTCGTCACCATGAAGGGAAAAGCCTCTCAGGCCCGTGCGTTACCGCTGGGTAAATGGCGCTGGGTTGCTGGCGCGGTGATTGCCTTCTGGCTTACCGTTACCATCGGTGTTCCGCTGCTCGGCGTGGTATTGCGTGCGTTTATCTCTAACTGGGGCGTCGGCGTTTCGTTGTGGGATGAGCTCTCTCTGAACACCTTCCGCACCATCTGGGCGCAGCCCAACCTGCTGCGTGCCATCATCAACTCCATGGCGATTGGCGTGATTGGCGGTGCGCTGGCGGTAGTCTGCTACCTGTTTGTCGGCATTGCCATGCACCGCAAACCGGACAACACCACGCGCTTCCTGGATTACAGCGTGCTGGTGCCACGCGCCGTGCCTGGCCTGCTGGCGGGGCTGGCATTTTTGTGGGTGTTCCTGTTCCTGCCGATGTGGCTGGATAATGCGCTGAAATCCGGCTGGCTTTCCGGGTTTGCCTGGACCGACTGGATGCGCGAAAACGTCATCGTCTGGCTGCGTTCGCTGCGCAGCACCATTTTCAGTGTCTGGCTGGCCTATACCGTAGTGTGGATGGCTTATGGACTCAGACTCATCTCCTCAACGCTGTTACAAGTGGGACCAGAGCTTGAAGAAGCGGCGCGCAGCACCGGGGCAACACGTGGCCAGATCACCCGTCACGTTACTATTCCGCTCTCCCGCTACGGTCTTATCGGTTCCTGGCTTCTGATGTTCCTGATCTTTGAACGCGAATACTCAACGGGTGTGTACCTGCTTTCACCCGGGACGGAAACCATCGGCTCGATGCTGGTTTCCCTCTGGGCTGCGGGTGCCATTGATATCGTGGCGGCGCTCTCTTTCATTAACATCCTGCTGGTCGTGGTAGGTCTGGGCATTGCCCTTCGTTTCGGAGTCAAAATACATGATTGAATTAGCGGTTGACGATCTGCACTTAACCTACGGCGACAATCCTGTTTTAAAAGGGGTCTCCATGAACCTGAAGCGCGGTGAGGTTGTTTCCCTGTTGGGGCCCTCCGGTAGCGGCAAGACCACCCTGCTGCGTGCGGTGGCGGGTCTGGAGAAACCCACTCAGGGTTCGATTGTCATTGGCAAAAACAAAGTTTACGACGGCACACCGCGCAGCGAGATCCCCGTGGAAGAGCGTAACCTGGGGCTGGTGTTCCAGTCCTATGCCTTGTGGCCGCATAAAACCGTGTTTGAAAACGTGGCTTACCCGCTCAAACTGCGTAAAGTCCCGGCCAAAGAGATCCAGCAGCGCGTGCAGGATGTGCTGGACCAGCTTGGTCTGGGTCATCTGGGTAAACGCCACCCGCACCAGCTCTCCGGCGGACAGCAGCAGCGCGTGGCGATTGGTCGGGCGCTGGTCTATAACCCACCGGTAATTTTGCTGGACGAGCCGCTTTCTAACCTCGACGCCAAGCTGCGCGAAGAGGCACGTGTGTTCCTGCGTGAGCTGATCATCAAACTCGGTTTATCCGCGCTCATGGTAACGCACGACCAGAACGAAGCGATGTCCATTTCCGACCGCATCCTGCTGCTCAACAACGGTAAAATTGAGCAACAAGGCACACCTCAGGAGATGTATGGCTCACCCAAAACGCTGTTCACTGCTGAGTTTATGGGTAGCAATAACCGTCTGCATGGCAAGGTCACCGAAGTGCGCGACGGCAGAGCGCGTATCGAAGGAAAAGGCTGGGTGTTGTGGGGCCAGGCCGGTGAAGGGGTACAGAGTGGTGCTGAGGCCACGGCGGTGATCCGCGTCGAGCGTGTGGCGGTGGTCGACGGTCCAGGGGAAAATCAGCTTGAACTGCCGCTGCTCACCAGCATGTATCTCGGCGACCGTTGGGAATATTTGTTCCGTACGACGGGGGATGATTTTGTGATCCGAGCGTATGGGCATGAGGTTCGCGACCCGCAGCACTGCCATCTTTCGCTGCCTGAGAAGCATGTTTGGATCTTCCCGAAAGGGTGATAAAAAGGCTGCGCAATGCAGCCTTTTTTGCAACTCCTGAGCGACAGTCATTGCACTACGTTGCATCCCCCCAACGAGGAATAATCAGTTTTGGTTAAATAAGGCTACCAGCGGTAGCGTTTCATTATCCATCGCTATTACGTTTAAAAATAAACAACTTTAACCTGAAGCTGCCATCGTTGTTTTAGATAATACCTGCCTCATTTATCCTTTCAGAGTTCCCCATGAATAAACTCTCGCTATTAGTGGCTGTTTTCAGCCTCGGTTCATTAACCGCATGCAGTCATTCCCAGCCAGATAAAGTTGAACAAATAAACCATCTAAATATCCCGTTAGTCCTTCCCGGTGAAAAACCACCGGTGGTGCAGACCTCACACATTGCAGCGCTTTACCAGAGAAACAAACAGCAGATTGATAAACTAACGAATAACATTAAAGTGAAGTATTTACAGGATGCGACAGCGAGAGATATTTTTACTGAGGACAGTCCCATCCAGCCAGTTTATGCTTCTCTGACAAAGCTGGAACAGTTAGAGATGGTCAACGAGCAATATCTGAAAGATAAAAATGAGGCTGGTCTGAGTACTATTAATGTCCTGCTTCAACCTTTAATGAAAGGATAAACGTCAAAAGCCCGACTACGCCATAGCCGGGCTTGTATTAGTGAAATGCGGGTAAATATTAGTCGTGCTGTCCAAAGCGGTAAGTTACCCCTGCCGTAACGGAGCTTACGTCACTGCTCACCCCGATCTGGTTCGCGTTACCTACATTACTG
This sequence comes from Enterobacter sp. 342, assembly GCF_036663495.1. Taxonomy (NCBI): domain Bacteria; kingdom Pseudomonadati; phylum Pseudomonadota; class Gammaproteobacteria; order Enterobacterales; family Enterobacteriaceae; genus Enterobacter; species Enterobacter sp. 342. The sequence goes on along the minus strand of NZ_JAWUEI010000007.1, from coordinate 139,969 downwards.
ACCCACTGATATTCCAGACGCCCCGCCCAGTTTTTGTTGAACGCATACTCCGTCCCCACAGCCACAAGCGGACGTACACCGGTTTCAAAGCGATTGTGACCACTTACATCAGACTCAGCACGATACCCCATCGCACCGGCTCGGCCATAAAGATCCCAGTTGTCCGTCATGGCGTAGCTGGCTTTTAAGGACATTTGCAAACCCTGAGCCTTCATTTGCGCGCCTGCGCCATGCTGCCCTTTGATCTGCATATTACCTAAGTAATCGTAACCACCCTCAACAGCAAGCCAGGGTGTAATTTGGTAACCGGTATAAACACCGCCACCGACATTATCCTGATCAAAGCTGTTATTGGCGTCGTGTGCTTTAGCTCCGGTGTTTGTGTCAAAATAATGTGACCAACCGAATTTAGCACCGCCATACCAGGTACCTACATCGGCTGCAGCAAATGCGGTGGTTGCGGTAAATGCGTTAGCAAGAATTAAAGCGACAAGTGTCTTTTTCATAGAAAATCCCGTTTACACTGTTGAATGTTTTTCAGTAAACAAACAATAGCGGTAAACGAGATGGTGGTTAATTGATTTTATGTTTAATTTTAAACTTCACTAAAATGACTCTGGTAAATTACCAAGAGTTAATAAATATCCGCCGCGTTTAAAAGAGATGTATTCTCCTTGTTTAAGGGCTGATAAGACATTGAGAATACTACTACGGGATAATAGTGTACGGTCCTGAATATAGTCAAGAATTGTCGTGCGCATACGCGCCTCTTCAGGCAGTAATATCATCTCCTGCAGATGGTTACGAATAACAGAATAGGTTCGCTGCTGAACAACCTGAGCATCGCGATAAATTAAATAGGCCGTGTGATATGAAAGCAATGCCGACACATCTTCCCATACCCCCTCCTCACGAAAAAGATCGGCGGCCTGTTCTGCATCAACACGCAAGATGGTTGATTCTGTTTCAGCGCGAAGAATATGCCCCTGAGTGGGCTGGATCATCTCTGCAATACCAAACAGATGAGGCTCGTAAACCGTGACCAACAACAAACCATCCTGGGCACGAAGTATGGACAGTTCGCCCTCCAGAAACAGGTACATTTGCTGGCGACCTTTATATGCCCAGGTGATCCGTTTACGTGGGATGACTTTTACTTGTTCAGCAATCGGTTCGAGGATCGCGGTCAGTCGTTCAATGGATTTTTCCGGTCGAACAGGCGGTAAAATATGCATAGTACAACCTTCTAACATGGGATAATTTCCAGTATAGACCAACGATAAACTGCTCAAAATTGATAGCTATAGTTGACGCTGGCAAACCAGAGATGGGGGTGATCGTAACTTCCCGCGAAGGCAGACGGCGAGCTCACCTTTGATGACTGCATATGAAGGTACTCTACTGCGATACCGATATTGCTGGCCGGAGAGATCTGATACTGTGCCCCCGTCCCGAAGCGCCACTCGTCGCCAGTGGGAAGTGTCATTGCCACATCATCCTGACGACGATAAGGTGAACTGTCAAATGCCACACCAGCATTCAGACGCCATTGTGCCGTTGGCCGGTATTGCACGCCCAGCGCACTATGCCAGGTATCTTTCATGCGGTTCTCCTGGTTTGCTTTCCGTCCGTTCACCGTCACCTGCGGTGCGCCAAACTGGCTCCAGTCCTGCCAGCCGAGATCGGCCATCAACGACCACTGCTGATTCACATCATGCACGACGCTGAGCATAAGTTGCTGCGGTGCGCGGACCTGGGCTGAGAGCGGCAGAGTGTCTCCACGTACTTTACCGTTAATATTGAAACCGTAGTCGGTTTGGCTATTCCAGGTGATCCCGGCACGCGTCTGCCCGGACAACTCCATGAGTAGCCCCAGACGATAGCTCATGGCCCAGTCATGATCATGCTGCTGGCGATCATTATCGTTAACGTTACGGGTCAGCGACAAAAAACCGTAGTTCACATTGGCAGATGCACCGATTGAAAGCCTGTCGTTCAGTTTGTACGCCAGAGAAGGACTGAGGGTCATCGCTGCCATTGTGCTCTTTTTGATCAGCCTGTCGCCCGCCCAGTTACCATAATCGATCCCCAGACCATAGTTGCCATAAAGCCCGATCCCGGCATAGAGATTGTCGGTCACTTTTTGGCTGTAAAAGGCGCTGGTATTCGGGAAGGTTTTCATCACATCACCAGGACTGCGCTGCGCAGTGTTATTCAGTTGGTAGTCGATAGACCCATCCATCACCTGTAACCCACCAGTGAACATATGATCCGGTAACTGTGTCATACCCGCCGGGTTGGTCATTATCGTTGAGGCATCCTGGGCGCGAGCAGCCTGCCCTGCCCCGGCCAGAGCGGTATCCTCGGTACCTGTTTCATAAAAATAGAGGCCGCTGGCATGGGTGCAGGAACTCACCAGCAGGCCCACACTCAGTAATATTCGTATTTTCATATCTGACTCGTTAAAGATAAACAACGCGGAAGGTATATCAGCGAATAAAGAGCGAGTAAAAAGAAAGCATGTTTATTTTTGAATTTTGCCCGCTTCATGACATATGGCGCATCTTATTAAGATTATTCTTAATATCATAAAAAATAGTTGTTAGTTTTTAATAAATTAAAAAATAACAATCAAAATTATCATTTTTATAATTTTGAATTCTATATACACCCTGACTATTCTCATTCGAGCCGTTAACTGACGGAGAATCACAAATAAACACATTCCGTATGGATAATTTTCAATGGCGAATTTATCCGCCAAATGTCACAGGAGTCAGACATGAGCACTAATTTAATCTGGTCAGGAAAAGTGGAAGCAAAGAATGCCGAAGCGATAAATACCGGCATTACTCTTAAACCAGGAGAGATCATTACCATTCTGGCCAGTGGTTGGGCCAAAAATGGGAGTGAAACTTTTGCTCTGACCGCACCACAAGGGCGTATTCCTCGGGAAGGTGAAACGCTGGCAGTTCGCAACCCTTCGCTGCTTGCGCGGATTGGTAAAGAAGAATATCCAGTTGGCAACCATAAATATCGCTGGTCAGTTCCTGCGGAAGGTGCACTGTCACTGATTTTTGCAGACGGTAAAGACCAGTATAAAGACAACTCCGGTGAATTCAGTGTTGAAGTATATCGTGAGGCGGATATTACAGCAGCACCATCAGAACCATATGAAGATTTAACCAACTTTGAACGTGATAACTGGAATAACTGGCAGGCGGGACCGGCCGGGCACGATCTTTACCTGGTTGATACCAGCACGAGAGCGGTAGAATTCATTACCAAACCTGGCAAAAACCATGCCGGAGAGATCCTCAAAAAGACACTTTCAGGTCTTACCGCCGGGCATGAATATACCTGGACGGTGAAAGTTGCGCGCATTATCGGAAAATATGAAGCGCCAAAAATTTCGCTCCGGGCGGATGGCAAAGATATTTCCGCACCGCTGGAACTGAAGCAGGCGAATGAATGGGTAACCCTGAGTGGAAAATTTAAAGCCACGGGTAGTAATGCACAACTCGTTATTGTTAGTCATGTTGCGGCAAGTATGGGCAACGATTTCCGAATTAAAGAGCTTAAAATTAAGGGTTAATCGCTAATTTAGCGAACTGCTATTCAATGGAAATACAGAATAGTAGATCTTTCTTCGCAAGGCGATAGATGATTTGAAAAATTGTGTAGCACATATGATGAACATATGTGCTACACCAACAGGCAATAAACACACTCTATTACTCTTTATTATGTTCCCTATCTTCTCACTGTCAGCGACCGTCTGGAACAAGACGCGTCTCAATAAATGCTATTCTGAAAACATAACATCACTGTAGCCACGACTCTGAATCACCACAGGTTTAACAGACAACTCAAAGTCATTTATGCATTGTCTCCCATCGGTAGATGAGCCTGCCCTCTTGTTTGGACAGCACCTTATCCTTTAGGATAAGAAAAATCAGCAGTGATTAAATGTGACACTGATTTATCAGACTGGACTTCATATGCGATGCTATATCGTTTTCCAGAAATAAACTTAAATCCGAACACAGGAAGACACTCACCTTTAGGTACATAAACAGGCTTGTCATCAAAAACCTTGTGAAGAGAGTCGCTTTTATCGCTGTTGATTTGAATCGCGGTAATCCGTTCCTGTAGTTCCAGTGGCGACACCACACAAACAAGATTGTCTTTGATAAATGCCTTTGTAGATTCTCGATCTACCATTCTGTCACCAGGACCAGGGCATCCCGTTAAGAGAAATACGACACCCAGCAACATACCTACTCCTCTGTACATTCCTATTCACCCAGCTCTCAATAGTAAGACCATTTACTGATCCCATAAACCAGCAGTACCCAGTAAGCTTTTCTTGAACCAGTCTATAAGTATATTCAGCAACCCAGCTAAAAGTGCCCCGTATTCTCACCTATTGCTCGTGTTGATGTTGCCACTAATGCTCTAGTTCATGGATGAAAATACCTTTATCTTCAATGAAAACCAACTTTGCGGAAAAGTCTCATCTGTACATAGACTCTCTGCACCATAACTCCTCGTTGGGAGTCATCGCAGATGATAATGATGATCTGTTCGTCGGAAAATGGCTTCTTAATAGGGATGTCCTCATGTGTCTTATGAAGACATTGCTAACATCGCGGTGTATTAATCAACGGGGAGCAGGTCAGTTTGAAACGTCGGACAATGAAAAATAGAGAATTGCCGCGTGGAGTCTCAGAGTTTGATTATGTGTTCGTTCCGCTAAAATCAAACGTTGGGAAAGCATTTCCTGTTGTTTTCGACTTTATTGCACGTAAAATGACCAGGCACATTTTGGGAAGGAGTCTTTAATGGATATCGCGCTGCTCAACAGGGGGTGGAACAGAACATGGTCAGATACCATGGTGAATCTGGAAGCCCGGAAACTCGTCGAAACAGCAAACCGGCTGTCAGCATTCTATTTGCAAGATGGTCTTACACGTATCAAGTTTGTCGAAGAGATAAAACAGGTTGTAGAGAAAGAATTTGAAACCGCACGACGAGCTAAAACCGATGAAGAATGCATTATATGCATCAAAAATCTGCGTACCGAAACGGATAATCTGCACGAACAAGAACGTCTGTTAAGAACCAGAGCCGCACAGCTTTACGCGAAAATCGTGTTTGTTAAGGAAAATAATAAAATCGTCGGTTATGTTATATCCGCTGTAAATGTGGTGCTATCAGGCGTGGTTCTCTTTGGTGGCTTTATGATGTTATCCACTATGGGGCCGATTGGTATGCTGGCTGGGGCAGTCCTGATTGCCGATGGAATGAACGGATTAACGAAAGAAGTGCTCAACTTTGATCAGCCTGCAGGACATAAACCCTCGCAAGGTATCATTGCTGACTCCGCGATGCATACGGCCCAGTTCATGGGATTTAATCCTAACACGGGCTTGGCTCTCTATAATGGTGTTACTCTTGGTGCCAGTGTGTATAGCATTGTAGGACTCGCTCGAAAAACTGGAGCCTGGAGATTATTCCGCTGGCTTCCACACGATTACTATCGCAAAGTCAGCACAATGAGCACTCCTAAACTAACAATGAAGATTGTCGGTTATGGTGTTAAAGCAAAAGTGATTTTCGACCTATTGACAACAGAAAATGGAACCAGTTAATCCTTGATAGTTTTTCGGTAACGCCAGGATTTATAGGAAATTACCGGCGGCTGTGCGAAAGAGATAATGGCAACCCCAAAGATCATCGCCAGCCCCCATGCAACTGCTCTATCAGGTGAGCTGAAGATGATAAGTAACAGTAGGATAAAGGCACACACAGCCACCACTCCCATCAAGGTAATAAATCGCCTGGCGAGGTCATTTATGGCCTCTCCAAGCGTTCCTCCATATTTTTCAATATTGCTTTTTATCTTCTGCAATTCGGGCTGCGTAAACCCTGAACGTAACAAAGCCTCATCAGTTACTTTCATATCGTGTCGTCCCTTATCTCCCTGGAGTGTTTTCTCAATCGCTGATTGTGCAAGCAATCATACTGATGAACTTTACAGCAATCCAGCCGAAACTTTTCGGCATATTACATCTCCCCCCTTTCTTATCTTCTGGATGATGCCAAGACATTGAGACGATATAAGGTTAACGATCACATGATGTTTGTGCTATTTAACAGATTTCAGGCAATAGCAGCCATAAAGCCCCGTTAGCGGTACAAGCAACAAGCGGAGCGTAGCGACTTCATCAGGCCAACCCAGTTGGTTTCGCTTTTCGAAAGTCACCAGTGACCAAATCAGATTGTCAGAGGGATCACACCTTATCAGGATGCCCGTGTACTTTTCTGAGCGTGAGCGAAGCGCTGGCAGAGCCTGCATGTTGTGTGCAGGTACGTTTACCACTATTCACCTGTTTACGTGGCTCACAGGCCACACATCGGGCTTAAATGCGTGTGATCAATCTGTTCGGGAGTTATGCCAGGTATGGGGCTTTTTGTTCGTTGTTTTGCTGTCGCGGTAAGAACCTGGAACCTCCGCCAGCGTGATGATATGCCCCCTTGTACCACAGACCAATCACGCGACAGATGCGGGCGTAGAACAATGGGTAGTTTAAGTTGTACCTGCTAAAGTGGGGGATCGTAACTAACTGATAAATCATAATCAGTTGATTTATCGGGAGATTGGAGCGGGCGAAGGGAATCGAACAAAGAACTTAACTCACTGTAATTAAATTATTTTTATTCCATTACATCAATAGCTATACACATTCGTATACAGTAATTCTTCCGCTTGGATTTTCACAGAACTGCACATAGTTTGGTTGCCAAACAGGGAACCCAATTACCACAACATAATCAAGCTAGCATCCCCGGATAGTGTCTGGCAATAATATCGTTGAGCCGCTCAATCAGCTCAGGGCGCTTGAACGCAATGTGCGCACTCCCCTTCTGAAAATAATTAATCCTGAACAGCTCATCCTCATAAACAGCGGCAGTACGCTTCTGGCCGATATGGTCACTCAGCCGACAGGCAATGTCAGCCCGATTGTCCGGAAGCAGCTTACCATCAAGTAGTGTCAGCATACGTTCCAGATCAACAATCTGGTCGCGTCGATAGCCATGTGTGAAGCTAAACCCCCAGCGGTTGTAAGAAACCAGACCATCCATGATGATCTTTTTTCCAAACCTACAGGGTGAGTTCGTTTTATAATCCCACGATAACGCTTTAAAAACGTTGATAACACCACGCTCAAAAACGGCCTGTTTGTCGTGATTCAGTTGCTCAAAGGTACTAAGGATATTTTCTTCAGATATCGCGGGGATATCGTCTTTCTCCAGGCTTTTGTGCCACTCGTCACGAGCCTGAGCATCCATCAGGCTCAACATGCCTGATTTATTCATCAGATCGCGCCAGATACGGCGATCAATATTGCGGGTAATCGTTTTCATCGCTTTATCGGGTTTTTCCGTAAACCAGCAATCGTAGCGATGGCCCTCCCGCATCCCCCACACTTGTGCTGTACCGCCGCCGATGTCACGAGTAAGAATGGAGATATCATCAAGCGCATGAATAAGGCTTTCAATCCTTGTCAACGCAGCATTACGGCCTGTGACAATACGTTCAATGCTGGTGGAGCAAATCATACCGTTTTGTCCGGTTAACACTTCAGGCTCAGTCACGATATTCCTGCTCATTAGCTTTCTCCTTTATATACAACAGAAAACACCAGCCGGTCAGGGCTGGCGTTTATATTTTTGTGGGATTCTGTAGGCATATCAGCGTTTACCGGGGGTGCTGACCTGTCTATGCAGTCCTCTGGTAATGGCCGTCACATCTTTATACGTGCCACAATTCATCAGCCCCGTTGCCTTTCTGGCCCGGAGGATATCAATGGATGTAATAAACGGAGACTGCTCCCTGATGCTGAAGCCTGGCCGGTCAGTGCGGACCAGTTCATACTTTTCAACAATAAAATTCAGGGCATCGGCCAGCGAGATACCCGCCTCGATATGTTGCTGAATCACCAGTTCATCACTGAACGGCGTATCGTTAAGCGTAAGGCCATAGTGGTGTTCCAGCAGGCAGGTCAGCAGGGTCTGCCAGACGCCCACGGGAGACGGACGTGACGATGCCGCCCGCATGAAGGGGGGTGATTTGGTTTGCATAAACGTTATCTCTATAGTGGAAGATGTGTTTGCTGAAGGGTGAAGTATTACGGTGTTATTCTGTGGTGACGGGAGTGGGATAAATCGCGATATAAACGTAGCCATGCGAACCGAGCGTATCGGCCTCGCAGGTCAGACCTTTTGCATACAGCGTGACGCAGTGCTGATGACGGGGATTCAGTTCACCGCTGGTGAGCATTAACTCCAGCTGTTTCATCAATACCGGGAAAGACTGGTCAAGATGGCGCAAATCCGCATCGCAGAACTGTCCGTTAAAATTCGCGCGGTCAGCCAGGTAATGCAGGCGGTTTCCCTCCTGGACCAGTCGGGCACCAAAACACGCGGAGACACTGCGTCTGAGCCCCCACCAGGATTCGCTGATATCATGCGTTTCTATCGTGGTTTTCTTCGACAAAATGTAGTCCTCCTTAATCGTGAATTAATTCAGGCTTACGCTGCGTAATACGACATACGGGCCATTGCGGTCCTGGCGGCGCTCTGCGAATACGGCCAGTACACCGCTGATATCGTCCACCTCGCGACCGGCATAGTGGCAGATACTGCCGGACCATTTATATTTCCCCGTACAGAAGCGAAACAACCGGGACTGTGGATGCTGGCGGTATATCGCCATTGCCTGACGCTTACTGATAATTTTCATTAATACTCCTCCCTTACAACCAGCCCCGTTCAGCAAACGAGACGATATCCATTCCGCCGATAACGAGGTGGTCCAGGAGACGCACACCCACAAGGTCCAGAGCGTTCTTCAGTCGCTCTGTCACCCGTCTGTCAGCCTGGCTGGGTTCGGCATGGCCTGAGGGATGGCAGTGAGCAACAATCACGGCTGCCGCATTGTATTTCAGGGAGGCTTTCACCACTTCCCGGGGATGGACTTCGGTATGGCTGATGGTGCCTTTGAACAACGTTTCGTGCGTAATCAGCCGGTGTTGGTTATCCAGAAGCAGCAGAACAAATGCCTCTCTTTCCTCCATGGTCAGCTGGAGCCGTAACCAGTCACTTACTGAGCTGCTGGACGTAAACGATGCGCCGGGCTCGCGTAACTGGCGCTCCAGCAGAGCCAGCGCCTCGCGGATGGTCTGTTGTGCTGATGCCGTCAGTTCATATGCAAACAACGGTAACTGTTTTTCCATGGTGCGGGGCCTCAGTCGATGATGTAAATAATGGCGTTGCGTTCAGGATGGTTCAGCGCATAGTCGCGCAGACGGTAATAATGCTCCGTCATGGCATCGCACTCCGTGCGGCAGGCATGGTGACTGTAAGCCATCAGACAGGCCGCAATCCCCGCAGCTTCAGCACTCATTTCAGCGCTGTTACCATTCAGTACATTAAACAGATACCATAGACCGTCACTCTCTTCCGGAGCCATAAAGGCACCACCGTTACTGAGAGTGTAAAAAGTCCAGACGCCACCGCTGTAATCCGCACACAACCGGTCCATCCAGGCAAAGATGCGGGGTTCGAGGGTTATCCACTGTGGGATACGACCAAAATGCTGAGGCCAGAAACGAAGGCGCTGTTCATCTTTAACAGGTGTGGCACAAAGAGTGTCTGTCGGAATGGTGTTATCCGTTAATGCGTTGTTCATGATTAATGACTCCGGAAATAAAAAAGCCTGCCGGTCAGGGCTGGCGGGAAAGGCTGAGACTGAAGTCTGGTAAGGTTGGTCAGGACCTGCGGATGCCATAACGAGCAATGTAGCTGTTCAGCATAACCCCGGCTTCAGGTTCAAAGTTCCATGCCCGCCAGACCATCACTCCTTCGCAACGAATAACCAGACGAAAATGCGTTCCCTGGTCGTCTTCAATGGCGACGTTGTCATATTGCGCTGCGATGCCTGAAGCCTGCTCACGGGTAAACGGGCCGGAGGGAAGTTGCGGATGGGTTTCGGTGTTCACGGGTATGTTCCTCCGCATCGAAGTTATGCCTGTCCCAGCAGGTCAAGCATATTCTCTGCCATCACCCACAGCGCACGATTAAGTTTCACATCGCCATCGATACCGTTCACAGCACGGGTACGGTTGCTTCGCCCCTGTGCGGTGCGCCCCGCGAGTCCTCCCTTCATCAGGTTCTCCTGCACCCGCTGATACACCGTCCAGAGGTCGTCACTGCGGTCTTCGTAACGACGTGGCGTCAGTATCTGAGCAGTAGTGACGGGCTGGTGGTCTTCACCAAAACGATAGTGGAGAGCGGCCCTCGCCATCGCCTGCTGCGCTGGTGGCGGTAACAGAGCCGACTGCATGGCATCACGTCTCTCTTCCACCCGGTCGAATATCCCCAGTACCTCATAAGCCCCTTCAATAACTTTCTCCACCACATTCCCTTTATGCGGCACCCGCACTTCACCGAATGACTGCCCACAGACCAGTCCGTTGGTACAGACACCACGAAACAATCCCGGCAGCATCTGATAACTGGATGAGCCATCGTGTGAGTTGAGGAGGATAATTTCGGGCACCTGCTGGCCGGTGAGCTGTCCTGCACGACGCAGACGTAACATGTGTTTGGTGTGCTCCCGTCGGCGCTGGTCCCGAACGCGGGTCTGGCAGGCAAAGAAAGGTTCAAAACCTTCCCGCTGCAGATTCTCAAGAATAGTGATGGTCGGTATCCAGGTATATCGGTCTGAACGGGATTCGTGCTTATTCTCACTAAAAACACTGGGGACGTATTGCATTAATTCTTCACGGGTTAACGGGCGGTCGCGCCGTACCTGATTTACCCGTCCAAAACGACTGGCTAGTTTCATGATGAGTTCCTTAATTTATCTCTTTGCACCAAACGGCTTAACCTCAGAAGAATAGATATATGCTTCGAGGAATAACGGATTTTCACCAAAGTAATATAGATTCAAATTCATCCATAACTTAATAAAAAAAAGCCCGAGCATTATATGTGATAACTCCAGAGCAATTTGATGGCTAAAAAGGTATAAAAATCATGAATATCGTTAACTCCTTCCTTTATTGCAATTTCAACCCCAGACTAAAGAACAGTGGCGTTTGTCTATGTATGTATATAGATGTGTATATAGATTACTGATACATATCAATGCATTTAAATTAACATCTTTAGATTAATAAACATGAGAACACATGTAATTCAATACATTGAAACCAACAAACATTCCATCACCAATAAAACAACGCTCATGCATATAACTCGGCAAGTAAACATATACCGTATGCATAATGCATATGAACAATACAAGCGTAGAGCAAGTGATTTAATTAAATAATCAGCTCTACTACGACTAACACTTTCGAAATATAAAAAAGGAAACAGATAGTATGTACGAATATATCACCTCTCACGGAAAATTAAATCAATACCATTTAAAGAAAATAGAACAGACTATTGATAAAGCATTGAGTGAACACTCAAGAGTATTGGCTGTAAGAATAGATTTACATACTCCTGTTCTCAAACCATTAAATGACATGCCTGATGAGGCTAATTTCGCAAGGACAGATTCATCAGTAATATCCCGCTTTGCGGATTCTCTGAAAGCAAAAATTTCACATTATCTTAACAAGCGGGAGAAAGAGGGAAAGCGAGTTCGTAAGACATCATTACGCGTTGTCTGGGCCAGAGAGTTTGCACCTGATTCACATAAAAAACATTATCACGTATTACTTTTACTCAACGGGGACACTTTCAATACACTGGGAGCGTACGATAGTAAAAAAGGTACACTCCTCCGCCTTATACGTGAGTCATGGATGAGTGCTGTCAGTTTCATTTATCCCCCCGATAAAGAGTTAGTCCACACACCCAGGAATCCTTGTTATTACCTGAATGCAAAGGATGGCAAGCAAAGTGAGTCATATTGCTCGCTGATTTACCGGACAAGTTACTTTGCAAAAAAGAAAAGCAAATGTTTTACAGATGGTGAACGTAATTTCGGATGTAGCTTTAAATAATGGCATCACAAATCATCTATTTACCCATGAGTAAAACAGACCAGCACAGGGCTGTTCATGACTCATATCTGTACAGTATCAGGTAGCAAAACAATCCTGACTAAAATAATATCAATCCAAATAAAGCTAATTTGGTCTGATGGTTTTCTGGTGTATTCCAAATAGCAGCCGGATAGCATATTCTCATTACCGGAAGGAGATACCCTTAAAATAAACTTGACATGAGAGATAAGATATGAGTGTTGGATGTTCGCTTAATGATAGAAATAACAATCCTGTAAATTTTTTTCCTCCCATTTTAAGAGATGCCGTGGAGGAGATAGAAAGAGAACTACAGGCTCCGGTAGAACTCATTGAAACAGTTGTTCTGGCTGCTGTATCACTGGCATGCCAGGGGGTAATAAAAATACAACATCCAGACGGGAGAGTGAGCCCTTGCCCAATGTATTACACCGTTATTGCTGACTCTGGAGAGAGAAAAAGTGCCGTATTTAAATTAGTCACACAACCATTTTTTGATTTTGAAAAGGAATCACGTCAAAAATATACGTTATTAATGCTGGATTACAATGCAGAACTTCAGTCATGGAAAAGTCAGGAGAAAGCACTATTGAAAGTGATTAGTAAAAAAACCGAGAAAGGAATTGATGTTGAATACGATACTCAGAGCATGAAAGAGCTTTACCGAAAAAAACCGCAACCACCCGCATTGCATAAGTTGATCTACAGTGATACGACACCAGAAGCACTACAGCAGGGACTCTGCAGTCATGTGCCTTCATCGAGTCTTATGTCGGATGAGGCCGGTATTTTCTTCAAAGGACGTGCAAAGAATAACCTGGGATTTTTAAACCTTTTATGGGATGGAGCTCCGTTTGATATAGAACGAAAAAGTGGCAGGTGTAGTATGGATGAATGTATGTTTACAATGTTATTAATGATTCAGTCCAGTGAGTTTAAAAAATATATCAAACTTCAGGGGGATTATGCAGTAGGCTCAGGGTTTCTGTCCCGTTTTATGATAACCGGAGTAACTTCAAAAAGAGGTCACCGCAGCTCTGTTAAGAATAACAGTAAAAGTAACACCATCAGGTTTCATGACAGAATAAAGGAACTACTGCTGCTTTCTGAAGAGAGGTACAAAAATAATGAAAAGCATAAATATCTATACTTATCCGAAGAGGCTCAGTCAGCACTCGGTTTAGTATATAAACATATTGAATCACGTATACTTAAAGACAGAGAGAAACATCCTGTTGTAGAAGGCATGTTGTCTAAGATGCCTGAAAATATTGTCAGACTGGCTGGGGTTTTTCATCTTTTTAGTGATGAGCACGGAAATGAAATATCTGAAAGAACCATTCAGGCAGGTGCGAAAACAGCGTATTTTTATTATCAACAGGCTCTTGATGCTATCTCATCATGCTCAGATTCAATAGAGCATAACGCTGATATATTGTACAAATGGTTATTAAAATACAAGAATCCTGATGTTAATTACCCTCAAATATTAAACACTCCCACCATTCTGAATAAAATGATAGTAAGGAGAAAAGGCCCATATGCTCTAAGAAACTCAAGAAAACTTAACGATGCGCTAGCTTATCTGGAAGAAGATGAGAAAATAAGAATTGAAAAAATTAAAAATAGTAATGGCAGCACCAGCGAAATAATACATATCCATCGTCATTGATGTCAACTGCACTGCTATCAGTTGCTACCAGTAGCAACTGATAGCAGTGATTAAGATATGTTGAATATTTCAAACGGAGTGGCAATAAATTGATATATATGATGTTTTTGAAAATATATAAAAACTTTTTTTATAAAAATATTATTTTCAGGGATGGTGTTCCAGGCGGGAAAAACATCAGTTATCACTGTCACCTCCGGACATTATCATATTAATTTTATACTATTCTAAGTTTGCAAAGAAAAATAATGCCCTTCCCTGGTCAAGTGTCAAGCATACTTGTGAATACATGAGATATGGAAGGGCATTGGAGATGCAAAAAGTTATTTTTAACTCAATTAATTAACGCTTATTCTTATTTCGAATAAATTTATCATAATTGTCCCGCAGGTCGTCCAATAACCATTTATCGATTCTATTACGTAATGTGTTTTCCCTTTTTATTGGATCTCCCTTCCATTTTTCGGAATTGTGTTCTCCATCAAGTTTTACAACGAGTGGGATAATGGTATCAATGAATTGCCTCTTGCTTTCCCAACCACCTTCAGGGGAATGATCGGACAGCGCTGAAGATATATATGGCTTTAGATAATCGAGATCTTTTAATTTTTTCTTTCCGCCAAGGCTTGATGCTGATTTTCTTTTAATTCTATCAAACCTTTCATTTAATCTAAGCCAATCACCAGTCTTTGCTTTATCATTTCTGTCTGCGGCGTAGGTGATATAAAGTAGTGCATAAAGTAAAAACTCGCAACTATCTTTTTTATTGCCATTTGATAAAATATACTCACTCCAGTAAAAATCCTTAAACCCCATAAAAAGATAATGTAACCAGAAGTTTTCATCCACTAATTTGATAATTCCAGAAATTCGACCGTCAAACATTTCTTTCTGTATACTGGCCCGAGCCTCAGCGTAAGTTTTTTTATAGACATACGGTTTTGGCACAATAATTCCATTAACATCATTAAATTCCTGTAGTAAACGGAAATTATCTGGATGGGATTCATCAACAATTCTCTCCGGCAGTACCTCCTCGATGGTCTTAAATTCCTCAATAACCTCATAAGCTTTTTCACGCATTGTTATCAGTTCATCGTATTGGACTGAACCTTTCAGCTTTGTTACTAACGCTTCAAGCTTCTCTTCAAAAGCCTTGCGTATGTCTTGATATATTTCATCCAAAGAATCGCAACTCACATTATCCATAAAAAGTAAAGCCCCCTGAAGTGATTTAACTGCTCATTTACTTAAGGCCTATTGTAGCCTGGCATTTGTTGGCAACATAGTCCCTGTCTAAAACGCAAAAAAGGTATTGATTATGTCTCAAAGTAACTCAACACAGCAGACAGTAAAGTATGTAAATCCAGCTAAAATGCTCAGGATCAAAGATGTCATGGAAAAGCTAGGCATCGCTCGTGCGACCATCTATGACTGGTTAAACACCAAATCACCACGATATGATCCAACTTTTCCCATCCAACGTCGCCTGGGCACTAAATCAGTTGGCTGGCTGGAGTCAGAACTGGACGACTGGATAAATAATCGCCCGATGTCAATCTGATATTGTAGCTGTAATGCTAATACCATCTATTCAATATTTATTGCTGTTGCCAGATCAACTCATGTCAGCATATAGGTAAGTTAACGATATATAAAAAATCGCTATTAATTCATGATCCATCCTGAATGATGATACTTATAATATCCGAAGGTGATTTTTCTTCGCACAGTTATATTTTAAAGGTAAAGTTTAGAAAAAAATCAGTCTAAACTTCAAACAACTCCAGATATTGTATATTTACCGAAAGAGAATTAATAATGAAAGAACATGCATCAGTATTTAATCATAAAAATAATAATCACATGTCAGATACAGACCTCACAAAAGATCGCCTCGTTAATATGGCCTTTATTACTGCTTACACTGGATTAACAGACAAATGGTTTTATAAACTCATCAAGGACGGTGAATTCCCGAAGCCGATTAAATTGGGCCGTAGCTCCCGCTGGACTGAAAGTGAAGTAAAGACATGGTTAAAACAGCGTATGGAAAAATCAAGAGGAAACTAACCATGCATGCAAAACGTAGAGGCAGAAAAAGCGTATTACGCTTCCATCGGGAACAAGGATCTGGCAGCCTGAACTCCCGAACTTAACTCACTCCAGGAAAACCGGGGCGGTTCAGGCGTGTTTTTTCAAAGACCAGACGGATGACATCGGCTTCCAGTCGCTGACGAGCCTGAACAACGGCGCTGGGTGCCACAAAGGGACGTTTACCAGGCAGAAGAATATCAAGGTGTGAGACTATCTGGTTCATGGACAGGGAACGAAACAATGCCATTCCGGTCACGGCCCAGACCATCATCTCCATCGGAAGCCGACGTTTGCGAATAGTGACGATACCTGTATCGGCGAGGCATTCATCAATGAGTTCAGGTGAAAGCAGTTCAGAAAGCGCAGAAAACGCCTCCGGTGTAAAATTATGAACGGTGTTGAGTACCTGACTGAGAAGCATAAAAAAATCCGGAAACGAATGAACATTTCCGGATTCTTACACAGCCACTGGATCGGTCAACCGATCCTTAACTGATCGGCATTACGCCGATAGTGGCGGGTTTCTTTTATGCGCTGGTCTTTGCGTCGCTTCCTGTGCCATACAGCACGATATTTGAGGTGTCTATCTCGCTTTCAAGCTGGCGTAAGTCGAAGGCACTTTGAAGTCTGAGCCAAAACTCAGGCGTACTGCCTAGCGCAGCAGATATTCGAATGGCAAGTGCGGGAGTTAATGCAGTTTTTCCAGCCAGAAGGCGAGATACGGTTGCTGGCGTAACCCCAATATTGAGAGCAAATCGACAACCGCTAATCCCCATATCAGCTAAATCCCTGGCGATCATCTCTCCGGGGTGGGAGATTTTAAACTGTCTCATCAATGATAATCCTCATAGTTCAGAAGGTTCGTGGATGACGGCGCGCTGCCGCTGGATAATAACCGGTGCGAACGGGCGATCCGGCAGGTGGTGATGGGGCGGAATACGTGGCTGTTCGCCGGATCGTTGCAGGCGGGGCATCGTGCTGCTGCCATCATGAGCCTGCTGGAAACAGCGCGGCTGAACGGCGTGGAGCCGTATGGCTGGCTGAAATCGGTGCTGGAGCGCCTGCCTTCATTACCGCAGGAGAGGCTGCACGAACTGTTACCCTTCGCGAAAAATCTCCTGATCGACTGACTGGAACTGTGGAATGCAGAACCGGTCACTGTCGTCAATGTGCGTTCACCGGAACGTTACATTCAATAGCCTGATCCTATTGTTTGAGAATTATTGATTACCATAATCAATAGGTATAAACAAAGAAAAGTGTTAAATAAATCGTTTATAACGATTATACATTTTGGCTAAATTTTATATATTATGTGTCAAAATATAATGTTTTTAGTCAATAATGATTCCGCGGTGGATTTTAGTAAAATTCTGGCGCGAAATGCAGTAGTGGGAAAAGCAGGTTCCGTTCAGTATCAGGGCTGAACTGACCAAGGGTGGGGGGCAAACACTGATGGTTACCTTCAGCATTATTAATCTCATCTAGGATGCAACGGTTATTTTGCACACTTCTGACAGAGGTTTTGGGATATTGATATCTTCTTCAGCCCCAACAGCTTGGATCCCGATGAACAACCCGGCCACTCTTGGCTGTGTCAACGGCAGCGTCATTGAAAGTCATTTTCTGGCCAGCCTGAAATGGCGCACCTACGCAGCTCTGACCAGAATAGGTGCTTTTAATGCATCGGCTAATGTTGATGTCACCTTCAAATAACCTAAGGGGCTATTAATGCTCACTACACCCAATATGCTGGCTGATGTATATTATGTTTTTCAACCCATGTTCGGTCGTGACGGAAATATTGTTGCCGTAGAGTGTCTGACCCGTCTAACGGACGCCCCCTTGCCCATGGAGGAATTTTTTCGTCAGATATCTGTCACACTACGCTCGCAGATCCTTCTGCAGCAGATTTCGCTTGTTGAAAAGCATCGGTCGTGGTTTCATCAGAATGATATTATTGCTACAGTGAATGTTGATGAATCAACATTACAGATACTGACTGATGACGCTATAATACAATGGGTAAGAAAAATCGGTTGTCTGCATTTTGAAATGAATGAGTTTTCTGAATCGCTGGTGAAATCCGGGTCAATCATTAACACTCTAAATAAAGAGTATTCACTCTGGATGGATGATTTCGGTGCAGGGTATGCAGGTTTTATGGCATTAGAAAATAATTCATTTCAAAATATAAAGATTAGTAAAAACCTTCTGTGGAATTTATCTGCGCAGAACGGCGGGCAGGACCTGATGTGTGCATTATTAAATTACTTCCATGTAAATAATTATAAAGTGGTCATTGAAGGTGTTGAGACTTTGCACTATGTTTCATGGTTAAAAGATATGCCATGGTTCGCTTTACAGGGATATCTGTGGCCAGAGAAAAGGATTGATGAACTTATCACGACACCACAGAGGGTAAAAACAGAAATTACACTATGAGTGTTAACTCTACTCCGTTTATAGTTCACTCCTGATCACAGAAGTAAACATGTTTATTAACGGAGCTTATGATGGTCGAATCTGGCCGTAGTAAACCGTGAATTTGTGCTCAAATTAAACAGGGAAGTAAGTTCGGAACATCTCGGAATAAAAGATCGGGTTGTGTGAGATATGCACTAGGATAAATATTTAAGAAATGTAGACCATACGTAGGATATACGGATGAAGAAAATAAAAATCTACACTGAAGATAATATTTCAGGAATGGCAATCCAGTTATTTATCAGCAGTATCAATAAAAATATTGATGTATTACCTTTCTCTGAAAGTTGTAACTTTAAAATAGAGAATCACACCAGCAGTATAATTTTTTTTAATTTAGCAAAAGATAACTTGTCCTGCTATGAGAAGATCAAGTTTATCAATAATAATTTATTGAATCCTGTTGATTCTGTACCTGTATTCATAGTTGATAATGTTCAGTCCTTTCCATATTATCGACTAATCCTCTTTTCAAAAATAATTGTTATAGATCTTAAATCTCCGCTTTCAGATTATCAAAAAATACTTGACGGAGTATATCATCGATATATTTACATTCATACTTTAACACAAAGGGAATTAATTATTTTCGACTTAATATCCAGCGAATATGATTGTAAAAAAATATCTTCAATTTTAGATGTTAATTTTAAGACAGTATATTCTCATAGGTTGAAAATCGTAAGTAAACTTAAATTAAAAAACACACATGACTTATATAATTTTATGGTCAAGTTAAAAGCCGATGATGAATTAAATTTTGAATAAAAATCTATCTCAATATGACTTTATTCCAGACGACGAGACCACATGCAAAATGTAACAAGGCTTCGTCATTTTTGCCCTTCTTTTCCCATCGGGTCAGATCCGGCGAAAGTAGTTCTTTAGGCAACCCGACGATGTAATTTAAAATCAGAGTGTTTGGCATTTTCTGCCCACACTGCCAATAATTCAACGCTGTCAGATTTGCGGACCATGCTCTGCTATCAATCCCCCGCATAGATTTATATCCGTCATCCGGTATCAACCCCACGGTGGAAGGATTAACGCGGAATAGGCAGGCGGCATCAGCGCCTGTTTCCTGCCCCGATGTGACAGGCGAGATAATCTCTTTCTGATTTTTTTAGATTATTCATGGGATTCCGTAACAAAAAAGCCAATGGGTAACTCCATTGGCTTTTTCGTCTGAACGCGGCTTAGTTGTACTCGATGGTAAAGGTGGCGGTCGATTTTATATTGCCGCCTTTAATTGTCGAGCCAGTGCGATAGTAACGCGCCTTCAGCGGCAACGTTAGCGTATTGGACTGGTTAGGAATGGTACGTCCGGCATTGACCGCATCACCATTCTTGATCGGCTGGGTCGTATTGCCAGTCAACAGCTGGATGGCAACGCCGGATGCGGTGTTGGCACCAGGTTCGGATTTGATCACGCCAGGAGCATTGGAAGCATCCTGCGTATAGTCAAAACGTACATTGACGATCCCTTGCCCCGCATTGCCCGGCAACAGATCCTCGCCAATGCCACCAACGCAATTAATATTGATATCAAATGCCTTTTCGCCCTGCGTTGAACCTACACCACCAAATGAGGCTGCGGTGACGGTATCCAGATTAACCACCTTGTTCTTGGAACCGCTGTCCACGTTACAAGTCGATGTAACGATTGTCAGACTGTTGGCGTCGACGATCGATTCCAGCATCGGTAAGTTCCGTCCAGAGCCATCCATATAATAAGTCGTGTACTTTCCAGGGACCAGTTGCCCAGAACCGGTTTGTGCGGCGGTTTTAACAATGTCGATCTTGAAATAACCACCGTTCAGGTTGACAGCAATGTTGCCGTTCAACCGCAAGGTATGGGGATAATAGGTACTTATACTCCCCGCTTCTCGGTATAAACGAATCCCGATACCTGGAATATTGGTACTCCACACATTGCTGAAGCTCGTCGGGCTGCCCTGGAGGATCTCCCCAATCGCGTTGCCGCCATTAGTACAACTGCCATACCTAGAGACCGGGTTAATCGTGAACTGAGCGGTGACCAAAGTATCCCCAACCTGGCTGCTTGGTGTAACCAGCACACGCCCAAGATTCATGTTGATCACTTGCGCCTTGTAGCCATTATTGACGTAACAGGCGGCATAAGCACTCTGACCACCTGCCATTAGCAGTCCGAGCAGCATCAGGCATTTCGCTGCCGTTTTATTCAGCGATGGAACACATGTATACTTTATCATTTGCAACTCGCTTCAATAATTTCGTAGTCAGTATTATTAATTTGCGCCTTAGCGCTGTAGCTGACAGAGCACTGCTGCGTTGGCTGTGTGCCCCACTTAATTTGCAACAAACCTTTCTGAGCTTCGGTACGCAAGTAGATACGGCTGCCCTGCCCAACAATGCCGACCACCTGATTACGGGTATCCAGCACTTCGGCGCCAAACGGCAACGCGTTGCCATCAGGGCCGAGTGCATGAATGATCAACGCCTGGCCTTTCGTTGTCTTGAATTCCAACCGGGCAATCGCACCGGCATAGGGTGCAACCTGTTGGCTGCTGCTTTCCAATTCAACGTCGCGCGACATGCCGCTCGGATCGAGCGTTACGCTCGTCATGCGATATGGCGCAACATAAGGAACCACTGCATAACCGTTATCATCGATACGAACGCCTGACGAGTTGGTCACAATCGCGCCGGCGGCGTCCGGGGCTTCCACCAACACCATGGTCTGCCCGCGTTGCGGTGTCAGTGTGACACCACCGCTATGGGCAACGACGCTACCCGATACGCCGATCGAAGATTGACGGTAATCTTTACCATAGCTGTAGGACCCGTTCATCGTGGCAAAACGACTACGGTATTCACCGCTCACACTACTGTTAGTCCCGCCGGAACGATCGTTGGCCAACGTGGCACTATAGCTGATGTTGTTGTCTTCGCCGGTTGAACCATTCAGGCCCACACGACTGCTGTCGTAGCCGTTGTCGGTATAGCCTAGTGAACTATTCAGGCTCAGGGTCTGCGAACCGACGCTGAATGGAACCGACAATGTCAGGTAATAACGAGTCTCATCTCGGTTATACATATCCGTGGTACGCATAGCGGAAAGGCCATAGGTCACACGACTGTAATAGTTGTTATAGCCCACCTGGTATTGCTTGGTGCTCCCACCACGGTTCCAGTAATCACGCACCGAACCGGTGATGTACAAGGAACCGTAATTGTCCCCCAGCCCTTGGTTCAGCGTCAGCTGGTATTCGCTACGCTGGCGGTTAACCGCATCTACGCTCAATCCCTTGCGTTCATTGTCTCGGGAGTAGACGGCATCCTGCAAAGATAGGTAGCCGGAAGTTGAATAGCGATAAGCGGCGATAGTGAAGTTGGTATTAGTTTCGGCCATCAGTTTGCTATAGCTGAGCTTATAACTCTGTCCTGTCTGATCACCTTGCTTCAGTCGGGTATTAGACTGCGTTACGTCGAACGCAAATGCGCCGATCGGTGTCGCAACCGCGCTGCCCACCAGCACTGCGCCATAGCCATCACTGACGATCCCACCTGTGTATCCCGTAATAATGTTGGTAAAACCGCGCTGATAAGTCGCCTGGAACATATCGGGTTCCTTGCTTAAATTATCATCGCGTACTCGACCCGCGGTTATTGCATAACGCTGAATGCCTGGACGAAGCATCTGCGCTACCGAAGCATAGGGAACACTGAACTGGCGTTTGCTGCCATCGGCCTCATTTATGGTAACATTCAGATCGCCGCCGTAACCCGTAGGATAGAGATCGTTGATGATAAACTCGCCCGGAGCAACGGTAGTTTGATAGATTAGCTGGTTATTCTGGCGTATTTCCACCAGAGCATTGCTTTGCGCGACCCCACGCACAACCGGCGCATACCCGTTCAAGGAATCAGGCAGCATGCGATCATCCGTGGCGATCTGAACACC
Organism: Enterobacter sp. 342; assembly: GCF_036663495.1. Lineage (NCBI taxonomy): Bacteria > Pseudomonadati > Pseudomonadota > Gammaproteobacteria > Enterobacterales > Enterobacteriaceae > Enterobacter > Enterobacter sp. 342. The sequence continues at coordinate 117,657 of NZ_JAWUEI010000007.1, read as the reverse complement.
GCGAAAACCTATGGAGTTGAAGAAATCACCGCTGGTGTAACTGTCACCCAATGTCAGCATGCCGCGGATAGACGGCATTGCCCGCTGCGCGTAAGTCGCGGTATTTTGCCAATGAGTGCTGTCGTTAGAACGCCAGTTCACGTTGGAGTCATGACGCAGTTGCCAACCAGCCACGTTCAGCCCGGCGTTCAAAGTTAAGTATGCATTAGTTGAATCAGAATTGCTGCCGTTGGCGGAGCTGTGAGTATTGAACGCATTGAAGTTATACAACAAGCTGCCGGCGGTAATGCCACGATCCCAGAAGCGCGGATCTACATAGCCGCGAGCGCTGCGCCGCAGCGCCGCTTGGGGGATACTGATATCCATGCGCAGTGTACTGGTGTCCAAACGGTAATAGGCTTCAGGCACCCACTGAGCCAGAGTTTTGCACGTCTCGGTATTAACCGCAGGGTCCCCGCTCATTGTCGCGGTGTCTACACCAAACTCATCCAACGACAGTAGGGTAAAGCAGGTATCAGCGCTGTTTTTTCCCGGCACGTTTTTAAAGTCGATGTTTTTTTTGCCTTTCCACTCGCCGTTCACATACACGTCGAGCGAATATTTTCCCGCTAAGATCGGGTTACCATCACGGAAGCGTGAAAGATCCACACCTTGCGCTTCCCCAACCAGGAAGCTACTGTTAAAGGTCGCTTCAACCGGTGCCGTAGGCTTTTTGCTATCAGCCCCTCCATTCGCCCAAGACGCTGCAGGGGCCGCCATACAGAGCGCGCTGCCGCTTAACAGTAGAATCGATTTATAATTGGGCCACGCCATTTTAATCGCTGCAGAGATAGGTAACTCTTTCATATAAAGCATTCCTTTACCAAATTAAGCCCGCTCTCTGAAATAAATTGTTCTGGGCCTGAAACTCTGTTCCAAGAATTACTTTTGCTTATTCTTAGTACGGGACACGCGTCCGCCAAAATCATTAATGGTGGTGTAAGCAATATCAGCAATACGCGTGATGTCACCGGAGAAGGACAATGTTTTTTCCTGCCCAGGTGCCAGCATGTCACCGTTCGGGGCCAATGGCACACGTTTTTGATTTACGACTGCATTAATCTCGGTAAATGACACATAGTACGGCGTTGGGTTTTTCACGCTGACGCCCGCAGTGCTGAAACGCCACTGCAGTTTTTCGGGTGCATCATTCGCTTCCCCCGGCAGACCAGTAGGCCGATATAACAGTTTTACGCGGGAACGGAATGCCACCTGTAAATAGTTTTCAGGTGCACTATTGTTAGCCCCGGTTGGTGCTGGCGGGATCTCCAGTACGTTCAACCAGAACAAGGATTCTTTGTCTTGCGGCAAACTCGCCGTGGTCAATGAAACACGCAGCGCTTGGCCGGTAGTCGGTTCAACACGGCTGATTGGCGGTGAAATGATAAATGGCGCTTTGCTGTTTTCTGGTGTGGTTTTTGCGTCGCCTTCATCAATCCAAGACTGAATAAGTGCCGGTGAAGCACCATTATTTGATAATTGGACGGTAACTTCCCGTTGCTTCCCCGGATAAATAATACGAGTACCGTTAATAATGACACTGGAAAAAACGCTGCTGCTGAACAACATGGCGCTCAGCAATAGGCTGTATTTTTTAAATGAGTTCTTCATTATATTATCGCTACAGTAAGGGAAAACGGTGGGGACATAACATCCCCACCGGGATAAGAATATTTCTTAAAGAAATATTACTTACTGATAAATAATGGTGTACTGGACGGTAGAAGTTACATCACCGGCGCTGGCAGCGCTGGTAGCGTAATATTCAGCGTAGTAGTTCAGGTCAGCAGAGTCACCTTCGTTAGCAACGGTAACCCACTGGGAGTTCTCCTGCGCGCCATTAGTACCAGCAGCAAGGATTGGCAGGAATTGGTTGTTGCTGCCCAGCAACTGAATCTGTACGTTAGTTGCAGCGTCAGTCTGCGCTTGGTTATTCAGACGGCCAGTATTGAAATCAACAGTAGCGCCCGGCTCGAAATAAGTAGCCACATTGCCTTTAGAGCAGTCGCTCAGATTGATCGCGAACGGAGTACGGCCAGCAGTTGCGCTCTGAGCTGCCAGAGTAGAGGCAGAAACAGTTGGCAGAGTTACGGTGAAATCTTTACCGCCTGGGGTGGATATAGTACAAGTTTGGTCAGTCACTCTACCATTGAAAGTAATAGTCCCGTCAGTAGCTTGAGCTGAGAAAGAAGAAATTGCAGCAGTGCTTACAGCCAATGCCAATACAGCAGACAGTTTAGAGATTTTCATATTTAGACTCTCGATGAATTAATACGCTTATAAAGTACATTCAGCGATGCTACTCCTTGTCAGGAATGAAGCACGATGAATCCATTGCTGGACAGAATATAGTCTAAGTGTATTCAGAATGTTAAATCGTTTAAAACAATCGAAAACCACTCATTGTTAGGGGGGGCCTATCAAGAAATGACTATTGATTGGAATTGCAATAGCAAAAATAGGAACAATCTGCTTTTAAACAAGATTAATCGTCCTGTATTTTGCGAAAATACATAAAGGTAAGAATAATATTCCAATATTTTACATTTAGCAACATGTTTAAATGTTTCGACTTTATCACGAATTGCACGTTAAATGGTCTGCCAACACGCTTCGTAAGTAACGCCTAGTGAACTCACATCTTCAAATTTTTTCAGCCCTGTAGCATCGTGGTTATGTTTATTCCCTAAGACAAAAAGCATGCCCCCACACCACCACGTAAAAAATTCAGCATGTCCGTAACTGGTACGTCAGAGGCCTTGCCCTGATTCATATTGTCTCCTGTAAGGTCTTCTCGCCCCTTCGCCTGCCGGATAACGACTTGTCTGCCACTCTGCCACCGGCGCTGCCGGAGGGAATGAAAGCCGAAGCGGGCTGGACGGCGGGCAACGGGAAGCGGAACGCGGTGAAGCTGGTACGGGAGTAGAGCAGGATGACAGAGCTGGAAACACAGTTGCTGAGCGCATTAGAGCAGTTACCCGGTCACTACCCCTAACCGTATCGGGGCTCTGTACGCTATCGAATCGGAGATCCGCGGCAGTCCGGCAGAAGAGCGACTGACCGCCAGGAAAGCCAGAAACATGCCGTTGATGCAGTCACTGTACGACTGGATACAGCAGCAGATGGGCATGCTGTCGCGTCACTCAGATACGGCGAAAGCGTTCACATACCTGCTGAAACAATGGGATGCCCTGAACGAATACTGTCGCAATGGCTGGGTGGAGATAGACAATAATCTGTGTGAAAACGCCCTCCGGGTGGTTGCGCTGGGGCGGCGTAACTATATGTTATTCGGTTCTGATGGTGGTGGCGACAGTGCAGCAGTGATGTACAGCCTGATCGGTAGCTGTAAACTTAACGGCATTGAGCCGGAGGCCTGGCTGCGGCACGTGGTCAGCGTCATCAATACATGGCCTGCCAACCGCGTGAAAGAACTGTTGCCCTGGAACGTAACTCTCTCTGTAAACTAATTTTTACCCCACGTCCTTCACGGTGCGCTTACGCTTCAGCTTCCATTTGTTCAGAAACTCGCTGATATGGCGATCAACCGTCGTCTGATGCAAGTAAAGTCTGAGCAATCATGGCTGAACTCCAGCCCTCGGAGGTCAGAAGAATGGCTTTAATACGATCGCAAACGCGCTTATCACGACTGGAGCCATGAAGACGTTCAAGTTCAGCTTTTTACTGGTCAGTGATAAAGATTTTTATGGTGAACGGCATGATCCCCTCTTGCTTGAAAATCAAGCATCTTCAATGATCACGGGTATATACCCTACAGATTGAAATTGAGCATAAATTAATAAAAATATTTACAGATCCAGATGTATAATAAAATATTTTCAGGAAGAAATGATGTCGTTTATTAACACCCCGTTTATTGCTGTTAAATTTACTGTTCTGGTTTCAGTTTTTACGTTCATTTTGTGGTGTTTTATGCCTGTCCAGACGTTGATTCATCTTGTTCAGGAAGGAGAGTTCATTGAGAGTCTGACATTGTATTTTTATGCTATTGCTCTGATAGTTATAACTCTATCCCCTTCATTCGCAGGTAGAAAATGGACCCGGTGGTCAGTCATTTGTGTATTATTTACAATGATGGCTCGTGAATCTGATTTGCATAAATCGATTAATGGAATGAGTATGCTTAAACTCCGTTTCTGGACCGGTGAACTGCCCTGGCAGGATAAAATTATGGCACTGGTGATTTTGCTGCCGATTGTTCTGGCCTGTTTACATATTTTATCCTGCCACGGGCGTAGGGTCTGGTCGGCGGCAAAAGCACATGAAGGGTACGCAATCACTGTTGTGACTTTTATTTTACTTATCATCGTGACTAATATTATTGATCGCTCCCTTGGTATTCTGAAAGAAGTCTTAGGCTGGCATGGCCCTGCATGGCTGATTGCACTGCAGACTTCTCAGGAAGAGTTTCTTGAGCTTTCTTTGCCTCTTCTGGTACTGATGGCTGTTTTTCAGTATCGCCGTGGTTCCTTGCATTTTCATTAAACTGTTCCATTTTCAGACGACTCAGCAGTACTTCAAGTTCATGCATCACAGCAATCCCTCATAGGCACTTAGCATACTCACCTGCTGTCATAGAAGGGCATGGTGCGCCGGGACGGTTTGCCAGCCAGATAATGCTGAACACAGCCGGTGTGGCGCCACCAGCACTCATCATCCAGTGATGATCCGTATCGAGACCGGCTGCCCGCACAGAGTCTCGGGAACACTGTAACGATTGCCGCCAACCTTGATATAGCTGTCCCAGGACACATGGCGGATGTCGAAGTAGCTGGTATCGAAGTCCGTATCCGGCAACGGCTGCAGATGCTCCTGTTCCAGCGCGAAGCGCTGCTCTGGTGTTTGTCTGAACTGGCGAAGCTCCCGTTTATCAGCAACATCAGCCATCCACTGCTCCAGTTGCTGGTTTACATGGGTGAAGCTGTCGAATCTGCTGTACCGGACGAAGAAGTTCTCCTTAAGATATTTCACCATCCGCTCCACTTTGCCTTTGGTTCTGGCTCTGCGCGGACGGCAGGCCCGTGGCAGGAAGCCATAGTGGTCGGCCAGCAACAGGAACCCGGAGTTGAACACCACCTTTCCGTTGTTATTCTTCATTACTGCAGCTTTCTGGTTATCAACCAGCACGGTTTTCACACTGCCACCGAAGTACCGGAAGGCGCGGACCAGCGACTCATAGGTGTGTTCAGCATCCTGTTTTGGTGCCGCGAAGACATGGAAGCGACGGGAGAACCCCAGCATATTTACCGCGAAGTTAACTTTGCATCGCTGTCCTGCAACCTCCACTTCGATTTCGCCCCAGTCGTGCTGCAACTGGTATCGTCATCTGGCACTGGGTGTGGCAGGCTGGATGCGTTATGTCAGCGGCACGGATGAGCTGCTGGCGATTGAATCCATTTTCGGTGACCACCTGACGAAGCAGCAGGGTTTTGTTGATGCGGTAAAACGTGCGTATCAGCGGTTACTTGATGCCGGTGCCCGTCAGGCCGTCGCCGCACTGTAATCCCGGAGATCTTATGAAACAGTTTCTTTGCGAAGACTTTTTACTGCACAATGACATCACCCGCCGTCTTTATCATGCGTATGCGGCGCAATCAGGCTCTACAATCGAAGAAAGAAGCTTTGGGGTAACCATTTTTTGGTCCCGAGGGTACTTTGTCGATACGGTAGGCCTAAATAAGAGAGTCGGTGAGTCTGGAGTTACAGGGGAAAATCAACTTACAGAAGCCACCTTCTTAGAAGGTGGTCTTTTACTTATTACGGTTCATAACACGCCGCAGCAGCCAGGTAAACCCCATTACCATGCTGAACAGAATAAACAGCAGCAGCACCCAGGTGACCGAGATTTTCAGCAGGGTACTTAGCGTCATACAGAGCTGAAGATACACGGTGAATGAGTGCTCTAACGGCTTTCCCAGTAGCGTCATGATGCCATCCGTCAGCCATACAATTACCCGACAAACCAACCAGATAATCGCTGGCCAGCAGAGCAAAACCAGAAAGGTGAAACGCTCTTGTATGTAATTTATTAGTTGGCGCAAAGGAGGCCAGTTAATCAGAATTTTCATTTATATTCTCATATTGCCAGCCGGTAACATGCATTATTCGTCAAAAGACGTTACCGGGTTAGCGTCCATACAGGTAATGCACCCTTATGTTTTTATCAAATTTGAATTAACTTAAACCAGCTCAAGTTAACAAAGTGTTAATGATGCTAAGAACCCATCCCAAAAGGGATTGTCAGGTAATAAATGATGGAAATTGCTGAGAGCAAAGTATGGCGGGCAACAAGTGGCAGATCAGCGATGAACTCTGGGAGAAAATGGCCCGACTCACCTTGGAACACAAAATTCAGCCCCCACTGTGTACGCATCGCAAGCGCGTTGATAATCGTGCGGCATGAATGCCATTTTCTTTATGTTCAGAAAGATTTCCAGTGGAATGATTTGAATGCTACAGGAATATGCTCGTCAAGCTCAGCCCACCGCCTCTTCCAGGAGTGGCGGGATGCCGGAGTATTTGAACGCTTCTGACAGAATGGACTGCTTGCCTGTGAGCAGTTGGATGCTATTGACTGGTCGTGGCTGTCGATGGATGGCAGCATGACCAAATCACCGCTGTCTGGCTAAAAAAAACAGGCCGAAACCCCACGGACCGCGGGAAACAGGGAGGAAGAGCAGCCTGATGACGGATGCGTACGGGCTTCCGCTTGCACTGGCTGTCGCCGGTGCAAATACCCACGACATAAAGCTGGTTGCAGATACCCTCGACGCTCTTCAGGCGGGCAGACCCGGCAGAAGACTCCGCCTTTGCATGGATAAGGGGTATGAAGCCGGATAGCTGGAGGCGTATCTGAAAATCCGGTGCTATGAACCTCATATCCGGTCACGGAAAGAGGGAGCAGAAACCATTAAAAACACAGATTTTAAGGCTCATCGCTGGGGTGTGGAGAGAACACACTGCTGGATGAATTGCTACCGCCGCGTCCTGACGCGCAGGGAACAGAAAATCGAAAATTATGAAGCGATGCTATATTTTTCCTGCGGCGTCATTGTCTGGAATAAAATCCGACTGGGATAGGCTCTTAATGAAAAACGATGAAGATTGTATGAGCAAGGCCCGGAGCATTAAACCCAATAAGCATCATGGGTAATATTGCCTCACCGTGCCTCAGCTGTTTTTTTATGTTAACTCTACGACAAGTCCATGTTTTGTATATGGACATATTTGTTGCGGGTGTTAGTATTGCATTGACAGTAGCAATAAATATGCGTGTTTCATTTAAGGCGAGGATTGCTGATGATGACCACATTAATCGCACCTCTTTCTGACCGGTTAGCAGCGCTGAAGGCGTCATGCGCCGGTTGGCCTTATCCCCCATACCTTCCTTTCCTGGAGAGACGATACTTCGCTATGCGGAGGAGAAACGCGCACCACTCAGCAAATGGAACAAAGCGAGTCGCGTATGGACAAAATCAAACGGCGTTGGGCAGTCTACGTTATTGGTTTACTGGTGGTGATTGCCGCCGCCGCATGGTGGATGCTGCGCCCACCGGGACTCCCGGCAGGCTTTGCCAGCAGCAACGGTAGAATTGAAGCCACAGAGGTCGATATCGCCACCAAAACCGCCGGACGTATCGATACCATTCTGGTCAAAGAAGGGCAGTTTGTCCGCCAGGGTGAAGTCTTAGCCCGCATGGATATCCGGGTGCTCAACGAACAACGGCTGGAAGCCGCCGCACAAATTAAAGAAGCTGAAAGTTCGATTGCCGCAGCGAAAGCGCTGCTCGATCAGCGTCAAGGCGAAATGCGCGCCGCTGAGGCGGTCGTGAAGCAGCGGCAGGCTGAATTAAACTCCGCCGCCAAACGCTACGGCCGTTCCAGCACACTCTCACAGCGCGGCGCGGTCTCCGCTCAGCAGCTTGATGACGACCTGGCGGCGGCGGAAAGCGCCAGAGCAGTGCTGGAATCAGCAAAAGCCCAGGTCTCTGCCGCCAGAGCGGCTATTGAGGCGTCAAGAACCAGCATTATTCAGGCACAAACCCGCGTTGAAGCAGCTCAGGCCACGGAGCGTCGGATTATCGCCGATATCGATGATAGCGAACTGAAAGCGCCCCGCGATGGTCGTATTCAGTATCGCGTTGCTGAACCGGGAGAAGTGCTGGCGGCAGGCGGGCGGGTGCTGAATATGGTCGACTTGTCCGATGTCTACATGACCTTCTTCCTGCCTACTGAACAAGCTGGCCTGCTGGCGCTGGGCAGCGAAGCGCGAATTATCCTTGATGCCGCACCCAATCTGGCCATTCCTGCCAATATCAGTTTTGTCGCCAGCGTGGCGCAGTTTACCCCCAAAACGGTGGAAACCAGCGATGAACGGCTGAAGCTGATGTTCCGTGTCAAAGCCCGCATTCCGCCGGAGCTGCTGGAACAGCACCTTGAGTATGTGAAAACCGGCCTGCCAGGTATGGCCTGGGTGCGTCTGGATAACCAGCAGGCGTGGCCTGAAGCGCTGACGGTGAGGTTGCCACAATGAACACGATCGCCCGCCTGGAGAACGTCAGTCAGCACTTTGGCGCAACCACCGCGCTAAAAGACATTACGCTGAGCATTCCCGCCCGCTGTATGGTGGGCCTGATCGGGCCAGACGGCGTCGGCAAGTCCAGCCTGCTGTCATTAATTTCCGGCGCACGGGTCATTGAGCACGGCAATGTGGTCGTGCTCGGCGGCGACATGAGCGATGTTCGCCACCGCCAGGATGTGTGCCCGAAAATTGCCTGGATGCCTCAGGGGCTAGGGAAGAACCTCTACCATACCCTGTCGGTCTATGAAAACGTCGACTTCTTTGCCCGCCTGTTCGGCCATGATAAGGCCGAGCGTGAGAGCAGAATCAATGAGCTGCTCCAGAGCACCGGACTCGCGCCGTTTCGCGACCGTCCGGCGGGGAAACTTTCCGGCGGGATGAAGCAAAAGCTCGGCCTGTGCTGCGCGCTCATTCACGATCCGCAGCTGTTAATCCTTGATGAACCGACCACGGGCGTTGATCCTCTCTCCCGGGCACAGTTTTGGGATCTGATCGACAGCATTCGTCAGCGCCAGCCGGAGATGAGCGTGCTGGTCGCCACCGCCTATATGGAAGAAGCGGAACGTTTTGACTGGCTGGTCGCCATGAATGCGGGGGAAGTACTGGCGACCGGCAGCGCAGACGAACTCAGGGCGCAAACGAAGAGCCAGACGCTGGAACAGGCGTTTATCGCCCTGCTTCCTGAAGCCCAGCGCCTGGCGCATAAAGAGGTGATCATTCCACCGCGCAACGCAGAGGAGAGCGAAATCGCCATTGAAGCTCGCGGCCTGACGATGCGCTTTGGCAATTTTGTCGCCGTTGATCACGTGAACTTTCGTATCGCCCGTGGCGAAATCTTCGGTTTCCTCGGCTCCAACGGCTGTGGTAAATCAACAACCATGAAAATGCTGACCGGGCTGTTACCGGCCAGCGAAGGCGAGGCCTGGCTATTTGGCCAACCGGTCGACCCGAAGGATATTGAAACCCGCCGCCGCGTTGGCTATATGTCGCAGGCCTTTTCCCTCTACAGTGAACTGACCGTTAGGCAAAACCTCGATCTACATGCCCGTCTGTTCCATATTCCGGATGCGGAGATCCCCGGTCGGGTCGCCGAGATGAGTCAGCGCTTTATGCTGGAAGAGGTTGAAGACACCCTGCCCGCCTCGCTGCCGTTAGGTATTCGTCAGCGGCTATCGCTGGCGGTCGCGGTCATTCACCGTCCGGAAATGTTAATTCTTGATGAACCCACCTCCGGCGTCGATCCCGTGGCCCGGGACATGTTCTGGCAATTGATGGTCAATCTGGCCCGCCAGGATCGGGTGACGATTTTTATCTCCACCCACTTTATGAATGAAGCCGAGCGCTGCGATCGCATTTCACTGATGCATGCTGGCAAAGTGCTGGCCAGCGATACGCCGCAGGCGCTGGTCGAACAGCGCGGGTCGGCCAGCCTCGAAGAGGCCTTTATCGCCTGGCTACAGGAGGCAGCAGATGCCGCACAGCCGCCTGCTGCTGAGGCTGCGCCGATTCCCATGATTGAACACAAAACCGAAACCATTGCTCCGCGTCAGGCGTTTAGCTTGCGCCGCCTGTTTAGCTACAGCCGTCGCGAAGCGCTGGAGCTACGTCGCGATCCGGTACGATCGACTCTGGCATTGCTGGGCACGGTGATCCTGATGTTTATTATGGGATATGGGATCAGTATGGACGTCGAGGATCTGCGATTTGCGGTACTCGACCGCGATCAAACCGTCAGCAGCCAGGGCTGGTCGCAGAATATCGCCGGTTCACGCTATTTTATCGAACAGCCGCCGCTGCAAAGCTACAGTGAACTGGACCGGCGGATGCGCAACGGCGAGCTGGCGGTGGCTATCGAAATTCCGCCTAATTTTGGCCGCGACATCGCTCGGGGAACGCCAGCGCAAATCGGCGTGTGGGTGGATGGCGCAATGCCAAACCGGGCGGAAACGGTGCGCGGCTACGTGCAGGCGATGCATTTGGCCTGGCTTCAGGAGATGGCCGGTCGCCAGGCCAGCCCCAATCGCGATACCTCACTGATTTCTATTGAAACCCGCTATCGCTATAACCCGGACGTGAAGAGTCTGCCAGCGATTGTTCCAGCAGTTATTCCGCTGCTGTTGATGATGATCCCGGCAATGCTCAGCGCGCTCAGCGTAGTGCGTGAGAAAGAGCTGGGCTCGATCATCAATCTGTACGTGACGCCGACCACCCGCAGTGAATTTCTTCTGGGCAAACAGGTGCCGTATATCGTGCTGGGGATGTTTAACTTCTTTCTACTATGTGCACTGTCGGTGTTTGTCTTTGGCGTACCGCATAAAGGGAGCTTCCTGACGCTTATGCTGGCCGCACTGCTCTATGTCACGATTGCCACCGGGCTTGGCCTACTGATCTCAACCTTTATGAAAAGCCAGATTGCGGCGATTTTCGGTACCGCGATTATTACGCTTATCCCGGCGACGCAGTTCTCGGGGATGATCGATCCCGTCGCTTCTCTGGAAGGGCCGGGCCGCTGGATTGGCCAGATTTATCCAACCAGCCACTTTCTGACCATTGCGCGAGGAACGTTTTCCAAAGCGCTAAATCTGACGGACCTGTGGGCATCCTTCATACCACTGCTTATTGCGGTTCCGCTGGTGCTGGGCCTGAGCGTGTGGCTGCTGAAAAAACAGGAGGGATAATGCGCGGATTACGCAATATTTATAATTTAGGCATGAAAGAGCTACGCAGCCTGCTTGGCGATAAGGCGATGCTGACATTAATTGTCTTCGCCTTTACCGTCTCGGTTTACTCCTCCGCTACCGTTATGCCGGGGTCGTTACATTTAGCCCCTATCGCTATTGCGGATATGGATAAATCGCAGCTCTCATCGCGCATTATCAACGGTTTTTATCGCCCCTGGTTTTTACCCCCTGAGCTGATTACCGCTGATGAAATGGACGCAGGGCTGGATGCCGGGCGATATACATTCGCGATCAATATTCCCCCTAACTTCCAGCGTGATGTTTTAGCCGGACGCCAGCCGGAGCTGCAGGTAAACGTTGATGCGACGCGAATGAGCCAGGCGTTTACCGGCAATAGCTATATCCAGAATATCGTCACTGGTGAGGTAAATAGCTTTGTCGCCCGCTATCGGGATAACAGCTCGTTGCCAGTCGAGCTAGCCGTCAGGATGCGTTTTAACCCGAATCTGGAACAGGAACGTTTCGGGGCCGTAATGGCGATTATCAACAATATTACTATGCTGGCCATCGTGCTTACCGGTTCGGCGTTGATACGTGAACGAGAGCATGGAACCGTGGAGCACCTGCTGGTGATGCCGGTGACGCCGTTTGAAATTATGATGGCAAAGATCTGGTCAATGGGTTTGGTGGTGCTGGTCGTTTCTGGATTATCGCTTATATTGATGGTCCAGGGAGTGTTGCAGGTGCCGATTGAAGGCTCTATACCGCTGTTTATGCTTGGAGTAGCCCTGAGCCTGTTTGCTACTACCTCAATTGGAATATTTATGGGAACCGTGGCCCGCTCGATGCCGCAGTTAGGGCTGTTGATGATTCTAGTGCTGCTACCACTTCAGATGCTATCCGGGGGATCAACGCCACGAGAAAGTATGCCGCAGGCGGTGCAGGACATCATGCTCACCATGCCGACAACTCATTTCGTCAGCCTGGCGCAGGCAATTCTATATCGAGGCGCAGATTTTGCGATTGTCTGGCCGCAGTTTCTGACGCTGCTGGCTATCGGTGGCGTATTTTTTACGATTGCACTGCTACGTTTTCGTAAGACGATTGGAGAGATGGCTTGAACGATGCCGTTGGAACTGCCACGGTACATGGCTGGCGAAAACAACTGGAACTTGAGGGCTTGATCATCCGAAAAGTGAAACCCGGTGTGGAACAATAGGCAGAGCAAATTTTTACTATTCTGCTTGAAACAGCTGCACTTTCTAAGCATGAGCTGTCTGAATACTGCCGTAAAAATGGCCTTTATCCTGAACATGTCGCTGAATGGAAGCCAAACTGTCTGATCGCCAACCAGCCGAAGCATCGCCAGTTGGTCGACGAGCAACGAGCGACCCGCACAGAGAAAAGCCGCATCCGGGCGCTTGAAAAAGAGTTACGCCGGAAAGATAAAGCACTGGCGCAAATGGCAGCGCTGCTGGTTCTTCAGGAAAAGTTGTCAGCCTGAAATCTCTCCAGGATTCACGGGGTGGTTCATTTTTGCCGACCATACTCAACGGCTTCCTTCAGCAGCGCATTCTCCATGGTCTTTTTACCCAGCAAGCGCTGTAGCTCTTTGATTTGTTTCACCGTCGCCGCAAGTTCTGAGGCGGGAACAACATCTTCGCCAGCCATGATCGCGGTGAGACTACCTTCCTTGTACTGCTTTCGCCAGGCGAAGATCTGGTTTGCATTCACACTATGAAGCCGTGCAACATGGGAAATGGTCATGCTAGGCGATGCGTTTCCTGAACGATGGCAATCTTTTCCTGTGGACAACGGCGCCTGTGGCGCTCTGGTCCCAGCAACTCTTCGATCATGCTTATCTCCCGACTAGTCATTAATTTAAAGTGGGTCGAAGTGTCTGGTGATTCATGGGGCCAGTCTAATCTGCATTACGACCCAAAAGTGACGGTTTACTCACAGAAAAAGATTAAGAGATAATTAATCTAAAGATAAATATTAAAAACATCATTTACTTATTGGGGTTGTTCACGCAGGCTGTTAGCAGCCATATATTTACAGATAGCCGATAAGAGATGATAGTAGGGAGGCATGATGAAAAAAAAGTGATTGAAGCACTTTTTACTGGTTGCTGTTCGGATCCATTCTCTACACTTGGTATGCATTGTACCGACGCCGGACTGGAAGTTCGTGCATTATTACCTGATGCCACCGATGTGTGGGTCATTGAACCAAAAAACGGGCGCAAAGTCGGCAAGCTGGAATGCCTTGATTTGCGCGGTTTCTTTAGCGGCGTTCTGCCGCGTCGTAAAAATCCTTTTCGCTATCAGCTGGCCGCCACCTGGCACGGACAGCAGCATCTGATTGATGACCCGTACCGTTTTGGCCCACTGTTACAGGAACTGGACATTTGGCTGCTGTCGGAAGGCACGCATCTTCGCCCCTATGAAACGCTGGGCGCGCATCCCGATACGATAGACGATGTTGTCGGTACGCGCTTCTCGGTCTGGGCACCTAATGCCCGCCGGGTGTCGGTCGTTGGCCAGTTTAACTACTGGGATGGTCGTCGCCATCTGATGCGACTACGTAAAGAGTCCGGCATCTGGGAGCTGTTTGTTCCCGGCGCGTTTAACGGTCAGTTGTACAAATTCGAGCTTATTGATGCCCACGGCAATCTGCGGGTGAAGTCCGACCCTTACGCCTTCGAAGCGCAAATGCGCCCGGAAAGCGCCTCGCTTATCTGCGGGTTGCCGGAAAAGGTCGAGCAGCCTCCAGCGCGCAAGCAGGCTAACCAGTTTGATGCGCCTATATCGATTTATGAAGTGCACCTCGGCTCCTGGCGCCGCCACACCGATAATAACTTCTGGCTGAGCTATCGCGAGCTTGCCGACCAGTTGGTCCCGTATGCCAAATGGATGGGCTTTACTCATCTGGAGCTGCTGCCGGTTAACGAACATCCGTTTGACGGCAGTTGGGGCTATCAGCCGACCGGGCTGTACGCGCCCACCCGTCGCTTCGGCACCCGGGAGGATTTCCGCTACTTTATCAACGCCGCGCACGCCGCGGGGCTTAACGTTATTCTGGACTGGGTGCCAGGCCATTTTCCGGCGGATGACTTTGCGCTCGCCTCGTTTGACGGCACCTCGCTGTATGAACACTGCGACCCGCGCGAAGGCTACCACCAGGACTGGAACACCCTGATTTACAACTACGGCCGCCGCGAGGTCAGCAACTTCCTGGTTGGTAATGCGCTGTACTGGATTGAACGCTTTGGCATTGATGCGCTGCGGGTCGATGCGGTGGCATCAATGATTTATCGCGACTACAGCCGCAAAGAAGGTGAGTGGGTACCGAACGAATTTGGCGGCCGGGAAAACCTTGAAGCCATTGAGTTCCTGCGTAATACCAACCGCGTGCTGGGCGAACAGACGCCGGGGGCGGTAACGATGGCGGAAGAGTCGACCGATTTTGCTGGCGTTTCTCGTCCTTCCTCCACTGGCGGTCTGGGGTTCTGGTTCAAGTGGAACATGGGCTGGATGCATGATACCCTCGACTATATGAAACTGGATCCGGTATACCGTCGTTTTCATCACAACAAGATGACCTTCGGTATGCTCTACAACTACACCGAAAACTTTGTCCTGCCACTCTCTCATGATGAAGTGGTGCACGGCAAAAAATCCATTCTCGACCGCATGCCGGGCGATGCCTGGCAGAAGTTCGCTAACCTGCGAGCCTACTACGGATGGCTGTTCGCCTTCCCGGGTAAAAAGCTGCTGTTTATGGGCAATGAGTTTGCACAAGGACGTGAGTGGAATCACGACGGAAGCCTCGACTGGCGTCTGCTTGAGGGCGTAGACAGCTGGCACCACGGCGTTCAGCGACTGGTGCGCGATCTCAACCATACCTATTGTCGCCACAAAGCGCTGCATGAGCTGGATTTCGACCACTACGGTTTCGAATGGCTGGTGGTCGACGATCATGAGCACTCGGTGTTTGTCTTTGTGCGTCGCGACAGGGAGGGTAACGAAATTATCGTCGTCAGCAACTTCACCCCGGTACCGCGCCATGATTATCGTTTCGGCATCAACCAGCCTGGCCGCTGGCGCGAAGAGCTGAACACTGACTCAATGCACTATCATGGCAGCAATACCGGTAATGGCGGCATCGTTGAAAGCGATGTCATTGCCAGCCATGGTCGCGAGCATTCCCTCTCCATTACGCTACCGCCGCTGGCGACGATCTGGCTTACAAGGGTGCCTGATAATCAATAAACTTCGGAGGTTTCTACTACCCGGCGGTGGGGTTATTCATTTAAATAGTAGTGCCATGGTAGTTGAGTTATTCCCGGAGGTGGTCTCTTCTGAATTAATTTACAGAAGAATATTTTTTATTCGCTGTTTCCTTTTGTTGTTTTTATTTTAATGGCAGGACATCACTATGAGTAAACATGAATATAATGACAATGTCATGCTGGCACGCCAGTTACCGCTTAAATCTGTGGCGCTGATCCTAGCGGGAGGTCGAGGGACACGATTAAAAGACCTGACAGCAACCCGGGCAAAACCGGCGGTACATTTTGGTGGCAAGTTCAGGATTATTGATTTTGCTTTATCAAACTGTATTAATTCCGGGATAAGACGGATTGGGGTCATTACACAATATCAATCACATTCCCTGGTTCAGCATATCCAGCGCGGTTGGTCTTTCCTCAATGAAGAGATGAATGAATTCGTCGATTTATTACCCGCCCAGCAACGCGTGCATGGTGAGAACTGGTACCGGGGTACTGCCGATGCTGTCACACAGAACCTGGATATTATTCGACGCTATGGTGCGGAATATGTCGTTATTCTAGCGGGTGATCATATCTATAAACAGGATTATTCCCGGATGCTGATTGACCATGTTAAAAAAGGAGCCCGGTGTACTGTGGCCTGCCTTCCTGTACCTGTGGAATACGCAAGTGCTTTTGGTGTCATGGCTGTGGATGAAAATGATAAAATCATTGATTTTATTGAAAAACCTTCTAATCCTCCTACTGTGCCGGGGGATAAAACCAAATCGCTTGCCAGTATGGGGATCTATGTATTTGATGCTGAATACCTCTATCAGCTACTGGATGAAGATGGTCGGGATGAACAGTCCAGCCACGATTTCGGCAAAGATATTATTCCAGCAATTACGGTATCCGGAGAAGCCTGGGCACATCCTTTCCCGCGCTCCTGTGTGCAGACAGATAATAATGCAGAACCGTACTGGCGTGATGTCGGAACTCTGGAGGCCTACTGGAAAGCGAACCTTGATTTAGCTTCCGTGGTACCTGAACTAGATGTTTATGATCGCAACTGGCCGATCCATACTTATGTAGAGTCTTTACCGAGCGCAAAATTTGTTCAGGACCGCACAGGCAGTCATGGAATGACCATGAATTCACTGGTCTCCGGCGGCTGCATTATATCTGGTTCTGTCGTTGTTCATTCAGTTTTATTCTCCAGCGTACGGATTAACTCTTTTTGCAATATTGATTCGGTTGTTTTATTACCCGGTGTGTGGGTAGAACGTTCCTGTCGGTTACGACGCTGTGTGATTGATCGTGGATGTGTGATCCCTGAAGGAACGGTCATTGGTGAGAATGCTGTCGAGGACGCCCGTCGTTTTTATCGTTCTGAAGAAGGGATCGTTCTTGTCACTAAAGAAATGCTGAGGAGGCCTGAATAATGAACGGATCTCCTGAAAGGCATTCCGCAGAGATCATGGTGACAATCTCTAGCCCGGACTGATCTTACCCTGCCATCCCCGGACAGCTTTTGTATCTTAAGTTAACGATGCCCGCTGTCGCCGGTATTCCCCAGGGGAGTAATATCCCAGCGCACTGTGCGGGGTTCATTGTAATGCGTGAACGCTGCTGCTGCAGGGTTTTGCAGGGCTGTTCTCACATTCGGTTTTGGCATGAACGCGATATAGTCTTCCTTCATCGTCTTCACGAACTGTTCGGCCATGCCATTACTCTGCGGGCTGCTCACCGCTGTTGTGCAGGGCTCCAGATTCAGCTCTCAGGCGAACCTCCGCGTTTCATGCGCGGTATACGCGGAACCGTTGTCCGCCAGCCACTGCACCGCTGTGTCCGGCAACTTATCGCCGAAGCGCTTTTCTACCGACCTCAGCATTACATCCTGCACGGTCGAACTGTCGTAGCCACCGGTACTCGCCGCCCAGTCTATGGCTTCTCTGTCGCAACAGTCCAGCGCGAACGTTACCCGCAGTTTCTCGCCATTGTCGCAGCCGAACTCGAAGCCGTCAGAGCACCAGCGCTGATCGCTCTGCGCCACCGCCACCTTACCGTTGTGTTCCCGACCCGGCACCGGGCGCGGCGGCCTGTCATGCAGCAACAACAGGCTGTTTTCGCTCATCACCCGATAAACCCGTTTAGCATTCACCGGCGCAAGCCCCTCATCGCGGGCCTGACGCCGCAGCACCGCCCAGACCCGGCGGTAGCCATAACACGGCATATCGGCGATAACCACCAGTATGCGCCATAGCAGCGCCGCATCCGCTTCTTCATCGCGCTGGTTACACCGCCCATCCTGCCAGTCGGCGGAACGATTAACCCGAAGTGATAATTGCGCACGCGACACGCCCATGGTGCGGCTGACCTGTGCTATTCCTTGTCCTTTGGCAACAAGGGCGCATGCGCTATCCATTTTCGGGATACACCGTACTCCACGGCTTCTTTCATGATCTCAACTTCCATCGTCTTCCTGCCCAGAAGGCGCTGAAGCTCCCGGACCTGCTTCAGAGCAGCAGTAAGCTCTGAAGCTGGAACGACTTCCTCTCCGGCCGCAACGGGGGTAAGGCTGCCTTCCTGGTATTGCTTCTTCCACTTGAACAGCAAACTGGGCTGAATACCGTGCAGGCGTGTGACGTGGGAGACATTCATGCCCGGCTCCATCGTCTGCTGGATAATGGCGATCTTCTCCTGAGGAGTTTACGTTTACGGACTTCTTGCCCTAACAGGATTCTGGTCATCTCAAAATTGGCGTTAGTGTTAGACATATATTCAAGCCTATCTCTTATCTGGGGATACAGCTACAGTCTGGGGTTTCAGGGGGCGACATCACTCGGGTGAATAAATCCCAAGGGTAGAACGAGCTCTTTTTGATGCTATATCAATACCAGTTCCTGGACGTTCTTGCTCCCATGAAAAGAACTGATTTGTTGCCGCTTTTTTATTTTTTGAAAAGTTCGAGTAATTTATAAAGCAATTTACGGCCCATTCTATTTGATTAGTCGATGCTAAAACTAATCCAAGGTTATTCCATGATGAACCTCTACGTGGAGCTAGTTTAAGTGATGATGTCAGATTCATTTGTGCTGCAGTATAATCGCCGATCATGTAATATGCATATCCAAGGTTCCCTAATACTTCAGCATCTGACGGGTATATTTTTTTTGCTGTTTCAAGATTAGCTATAGCAGAAATGAACTGATTTGACCTAATTTGTATAATAGCCTTTTGATTTAGCGCTCTTGATTCTGAACGATCTTTTTTAGTGATTATTACCCGTGGTGCTGAGATTCCAGAGTTTCTATACGATGTATCAACCTGCTTAGTATTTGAGTATGTCGTTGATATGTTCTTTTTGTCTATTGTTGTTAGATAATATACGTCATTAGGGGGCGTCGTTAACATTTTGTATTTAATGTTTTCTGGGAAGTTCATTGCGGTGTATACAGTGTCCATATCAAGTGATAATGATCTTGCTTGGTCATTATCAATTTCATTAATGCTTATACGATGAACACCAATTATACTTTCGGGAAAAGCATGGCGTCGTATTCCCGCGCCAAATAAAAGAACGCAAGCACTAACACACTCCCATCTATTTGGCACTACCGTTGTTAAATTATTACTTGATATAATCAATGACATCTTTAAGGCGTCGGCAACATTACCACCAAGACTATTTAACCAAATCTGACTGAGTGGCATGTTATCTTGCTTAAATGAGTCGATTTGTTTTGCGAAAATGTATGCATCTCCTGAAGAAATACTTCCATTTACGGTAAGTAGAAACGTTCCATCCTCCATTGCTCCTGCTTGGAAGTTTAAATTTCCATATACAGACCCTAAAGTCTGAGTAAATATTGCAGCCGCGATTATCCATTTTTTTATTTTTCTTAAGGATTTTTTTTCCATTTTACTCCTCCTAAAAATACCTCTCATCCAGTAAACCTGAGTGCGACTAATAGCTAGGACCACGAATCTTCTCTATGCCATGCCCCTAATATTATCACTAAATAATGATTTTAGGAATGCGCAAATCATTTAAAAGGAAGGTTCAGTCTAATACAATAGACTAATATTGATACATTTTTCCGATCAGTGCTTCTCACTGAGTATTTCGCTCTATTCGGTTACGGATTGGCATTGAAGTTCTATCAGAGTTTCTCATCCATTCTATCAACTGGGAACTTAACTTTTCATTCTACTTTTTAACCTGTTTTTTCGCCGCTTTCCACTACTGGCGGTTTTTTCTCGTAAATTTACCCTGCAGAACCACTCTTTGCGCGTTATGCACCAGTCTGTCCAAGATTGTGTCTGCCGTTGCTGGGCAAGATCAGTAATGGCAGACTCATCAAGCCAGACCGTCAGCGAACCGCGCTGCCTGAGCACTTTGTTGTAGGCAGACCAGTTGGTGATTTTAAACTTTTGCTTTGCCATGGGGACCTGATGCTGAAACGTCTGTAACGATCAGATCCGCCCATCTCCTGAAAGTTCGATTTATTCAACAAAGCCGACGATACAGTCAAGGTAAACAATGGGATCCTCCATCTCGAGAATGAATTATCTGTTGTTATCTACCATATTTCTCAACCTGAAACTTTGCCAGTGACTATGCCATTGGGCTTTATAACAACTAACAAAAAGTCGGTTAAGATTATTGGAGCGCTGATTACTGAATATCTGAAAAGTAGCTCTGGTTTTGATAAGCCACATGACTGTGGATTTCTTTCTTCGATAGTTGAAAAATGCTGATAGAATGGTCAGTTACCCTTTTAGTTTTCTTGACCACCTCCATAGGAGGTGGTTATTAATTGCCACTATTAAACCGTTACCTAAGTTGATATTTCTATATTTTGTACCAGTTAACACTCATGTGAACTGGTACAGTACATATCAGATACATCACTCTGACTCATCGGGGATACCATGCATCATATTGCTGTCACCCAGATGTTGTTCCCAGACATCATCGCATTTTATCGTACTGATTTCTTTTCCCTGTTTTAAAACAGTTATTTCCCCATCAGTATTTTTTCCATCATCGATATAGGAAACAGAGTAAGTATACTCGTTTTCTGGTATGTTCAATGTATGTATCGACACACCCTCAGCCCTACTGTAATTCCAGGCCTGACTTAACTGGCTCACATTTTTCACCAAAGTGATTTCAGGAATAACCCCACCATCTCCGTTAATATCCGACTTACCGAATAAATAAGCGACCTCATTATTATTTCTTAACACAGCCACCTCTTTAGTGGTTTTACCTTTTATGACACATCCGAACAGAACATCTGAATCTCCATAAGGTGATGCCATTACTGAACAGGAGATAGTAATTACTCCCAGAGCAGTCACATATTTAATTCCATTTAAAAACCTCATACAAATCCCCTCTAAAAATAAATAATAAATAAAAAGCACTTACCCCAAAGGTAAGTACTTTGCCTCAAAAATGCCTATTCAATATATACAACAATCTTACCATCTGATTGTTCTGTCACGGTAATATCTTTAGTTGTACCATCACTAAGTTGAGCAAATCCATAGTGCTGTTTCCCTTCACTTTCAGTTAACGTTACGTTCTCACATTGCTGTGAGTATTGACGTAACTGTTTATGATAGATATCCGTTACCACCTCGCATGCTGTACGTTCCAGCATCGCTTTGCTACCATTGAACGCAAAGTTCCCGATGCCATATACAACCCAGATCCCAAGCCAGACCAGCAACAGCATTTTCCCCTGACCAACGGCTTTACAACGTTTAGCAATATAAACTGGCGAAAAAAGAATCCACCATTTTGAAAAACTTGCCTTACCATGTTTATCCAGTAGCTTCCAGTCCATATAGAACAAAATAACCAGGGCAATCATAACGAACAGATTAACCGTATAGTTGACAGCTAAACTAAACAAACATGCGGATAAAACGCCGACAACAAACAATCCCGTTGCAATCCAGATATATTTTTCATGTAAAGACGAGCTGTCTATATTTAATAATTTACGGATATTCTCAGCGCTTACAAAATCAGACTTTTTTCTATCGCCAACAATAAAAGAAATCAATTTATTATTATACAGTACCCTGGCTTCATCGTTTAACAAAATGGACTTCATTTCACGGATTAATTTTAAATCTGCATCATCACGCTCACTTACTTTTTGTATCGCATGGTTTAATTCATCAAAGCTGACATTCATATCCAGCTCAAGATATTCATAATAGTTTATCATGATAATTCCTTATCTTTACATAATAGCCAAAATATTACAGAGAACGTTAAACTGATATACTTCAAGAGTGTTGAACAGGAAGTGAGTATAGCGGTAGATATAAAAGAATTATTAAAATACGTAATCACTTCCCTTATAAACATAACAAAACAACAATCCCTATACAAACAAGCAACATGAATAAAACACCAATGCCTAGATAGGCTTTAAAAAGCCTCTTAATTCTTTCTGGCTTCATTTTGACCTCACGACTACAGCAAAAAGAATCGCACCAAATATGGGGTCTATAAGCATACTGATAACAAACCATATGAAGAACGAACGGCCACTGGCCTGAGCCAATTTACCAATAACTATCGATGCTCCGATCCACAAAAGTAAAAGAATAAATGCCATCGTTGGCTCCTTGAAAAATAGCAATAAATGATTGAAGTGGTGGTTTAATGCCGTCACTTTGTCCGATAAACATGTTGAATGGATGGGCAGACTTATACCTGCCGCATTGAAACATCCTTGCTATAGGCGCATGGTGCATCTCCTAATTGTCACCCGATGAGAATCCTGGCCTGATTCTAATCAAATCCTTTCTAAGATAGGGAGGTTATGAGTGCAGGTAAAATTGTTATTACCGATCGAATTTCAATAATTGATCTGTATAATCTATCGATAAAAACGATCAATTTTATATATTTGATAGATTTAATCTATTATTATGATAATATCGATCGTTTTTATAGATCAGTTTATGCGGTAGATGTGGCGTATTAAAATTGATGGGGCAAATAGTGAGTATTTTTTATTCATTAAAATCATAAGGATATGAAATTTTTCATAACCTTCTAGTCAAAGGTATGACCACAATCGTCGCACTCGTATCTGTCAAACAGGAGTCCATCAAGGGCTGAGCCGGTAACCGCTCCTGCAGTTGCACCAGCCACAAACCTCCCTAGCACAGCACCAATAACTGCCCCGATCGCCGTCCCCAGAACTGGCACAACAGAGCCAATTGCAGCCCCAGAACTCGCTCCACTAAGAGCTCCTGCCACACCTCCGGCTATACCTCCAGCCTTCCTGCCGATATTACGTTCGCTGACGCGCTCAGAACCACATATAGGACATGTTGTAGTCATTGATAAAATCTCCTGATTTTCGGTTGTTAAAAAACAAAAAGGCACCCGAACGTTAATGGACAGATGCCTTTACTATTTGATTACAGCTTTACTTACGAAGCTTTCAGTGAGTCTAGATAATCCGCATACCACTGCATCATCTCTCTCCTGCCATCCAGATACTGCGCATGGTTGTAAGTGCCGCGAATGCTGTTCTTATCCACATGGGCAAGCTGTAGCTCAATCCATGCTGAATTAAAGCCCTGCTCATGCAAAATGGTACTCATCGTGTGGCGGAAACCATGACCGGTAGCCCTGCCACCGTAACCGACACGACGAATTAGCACGTTAAGAGACATATCGCTGATCGGCTTAACCTTCTCAAGCCTACCGGGAAAAACGTATTGATAACCACTCGTCATCGTTTTCAGTTCTTCCAGAATAGCCAGCGCTTGTCGGGATAGCGGAACAAGGTGTAGTCGTCGCATTTTCATTCGCTCTTCAGGAATGCTCCAGAGGTTATTTTCAAAGTCGAACTCTGACCATTCCGCTTTACGTAGCTCACCGGGACGAGTCCCCGTCAGTATCAGAAGCCTCATGGCCAGCTTAACGAGTATATTTCCCGTGTACGCCTGCAACACAGTAAAGAAGTCTGACAACTCCGAAACTTCCAGGTGCGCATAATGTTCTTTCTTATGGGGCATCATCACGCTGGCAAGATCTGGCGCAGGGTTAGATAGAGCACGCCCTGTTGCGATTGCATATTTCCATACCTCACCGCAGCGCTGACGTACTTTGCGCATTTTCTCCGTTGCACCTCGTTTCTCAAGGCGGGTCAAAACTGCCATCAGCTCCATAGGCGTAATCGAATCTATTGGACGATGACCGATATGAGGAAAGACATCCTTCTCAAAAGTAGCGATCATTTCAGTGCGGTACGACTCTGCCCAAAGATCGTAACGCCGCTGATACCACTCACGGGCAATCGCCTCAAAGGTATTCCCCAGCCTGTCCTGCTGAGCCAGTTTCTTCTCTTTACGCGAATCACTGGGATTGATACCCGTAGCCAGCAGATCCTGAGCCTCATCTCGCCGTCTACGCGCTTCGGATAAGGAAACCTTCGGGTATGTCCCTAAAGAAAGCATTTTAGCTTTTCCTTCGAAGCGGTAACGGAATCGCCATCCCTTTGAACCGTTGGGCTCAATTTGTAGAGACAGACCGTTGCCATCGGCTTTGGTATACGTTTTTTCCGCAGGCTTCGCGCGGCGGATCTCAAGGTCAGTAAGAGGCATATGTATAGTTTTCTCCTCTGAAATATCGCTATGTGTATAGTTCCAGAGTGTATAGGAGAGCCTATACACATTTCTATGCAACACAGGCTATTGATTTTGGGTAAGTCAGGTTGAATTCCATTGACAAGAAAATGCCAAGAAATCTAGTTAAATCATGTGGTAGTTGAGTTCAGTGGAGTTCTGGAGATTTGAAAATGGAGCGGGCGAAGGGAATCGAACCCTCGTATAGAGCTTGGGAAGCTCTCGTTCTACCATTGAACTACGCCCGCTTTGAGGTGCGTAAGGCATTATAGACCTTACGCCTCTTCATACAAGCCTCTTCACAACTAAATGGCGATTAAATAATCACTTAGCACTTCGGTTTGCTGCCAGGAGCCGGAAGATAACGCTGCGGATCGATGGCCGTCGCCTTATAGCGGATCTGGAAGTGCAATTTCACTGAATCTGTTCCGGTGCTACCCATGGTGGCAATTTTCTGCCCTGCTTTGACGTTCTGCCCGTTGTTAACCAGCATCGTGTCGTTGTGAGCATAAGCCGTGATGTAATCTTCACCATGCTTAATCATGATCAGATTGCCGTAACCGCGCAGCTGGTTACCGACGTAAACCACCTTCCCCGCCCCGGATGCATAAACCGGCGTACCGCGTGCAGCAGCAATATCAATGCCTTTGTTACCGCCCTCTGACAAGGAATATGGCAGCACCACTTTCCCACTAGCAGGCCAGATCCAGCAGCGTTGACCAACCGGCGGCCAGGACGACTGCGGTACCGCGTAAGACGGCGTCACTTTGGCAGTTTTGCCCTTCGACGAGGATTTTTTACCAGAAGACGATCCACCGCTAACCTTCAGTTGCTGTCCCACCTCAATGGTGTATGGCGGAGAAAGCTTATTCAGCCGCGCCAGATCCTTCACGCTGGTCCCCGTTGCGCGCGAAATCCGATACAGCGTATCCCCGCGCTTAACGGTATAGACCGAACCGGAATAGCTACCCATATCTGAAGATTTGCTCCCTGAACAACCTGCCAGCAATAGCGTTAGCGTCAGGCAAATAATGGCGGTGATGGGGTTTCTCGTCAGGCTTCCTGCAAACAAAACAGATCCTCGATCAGCGTGAATGACGCTCTATGATAACAGTCCGGAGAGATATGGGTCAGCCCTTTTCCGCTCTGTGGAACAAACCGTTCCTGTAAGAATGCCGTATAATGCTGCTCTGCTGATGGTGCAGAACCATCCGCATCGTTGGTACTGGAGCATGAATGAGTATTCAAGAACACGTTATTTTGGTAAATGACCAGGGAATGGTGATTGGCACTCAGGAAAAGTACGCCGCTCACACCTCGCATACCCCACTGCATCTGGCTTTCTCCTCCTGGCTGTTTAACGCCAAAGGTGAATGTCTGGTGACCCGACGCGCGTTAAGCAAAAAAGCCTGGCCGGGTGTCTGGACTAACTCCGTGTGCGGACATCCGCAATCGGGTGAAGAGACAGAGCAGGCTATTATCCGACGCTGCCGCTATGAGATCGGTGCCGAAATCACCGATATAACCCCTGTCGCATCAGAGTTTCGCTACCGCGAAACTGATCCTTCCGGGATCGTGGAAAACGAAATTTGCCCGGTATTTGCTGCCCGCATCACCAGTAAAGTGACGATAAACGAAGATGAAGTGATGGAGTATCAATGGGTTGAACTGGACACGTTATTCAGCGCGCTTGACGCGACGCCCTGGGCCTTTAGCCCCTGGATGGTCATGGAAGCGACGACCGCCCGCGAAAAACTCAAAGCCTTCGCAGCGCAATAAAAAAGCCCCTTTCGGGGCTTTTTTAACATCTTAACGACTTATTTCACCGGGCGCATCGCCGGGAACAGGATCACGTCACGGATGGTGTGGCTGTTAGTGAACAGCATCACCATACGGTCGATACCAATACCCAGACCAGCAGTTGGTGGCAGGCCGTGTTCCAGTGCAGTTACGTAGTCTTCGTCGTAGAACATCGCTTCGTCATCGCCTGCCGCTTTCGCGTCAACCTGATCCTGGAAGCGCTGAGCCTGATCTTCCGCATCGTTCAGCTCGCTAAAGCCGTTGCCGATTTCACGGCCACCGATGAAGAATTCGAAACGGTCAGTGATTTCCGGGTTCACGTCATTACGACGCGCCAGCGGAGAAACTTCGGCCGGGTATTCGGTGATGAAGGTCGGCTGAATCAGGTGCGCTTCGGCCACTTCTTCGAAGATCTCGGTCACGATACGGCCCAGACCCCAGCTCTTCTCAACCTTGATACCGATGCTTTCCGCGATTGCTTTCGCAGAGTCGAAGTTATCCAGATCAGCCATGTTGGTTTCCGGACGGTATTTCTTGATCGCTTCGCTCATGGTCAGTTTTTCGAACGGCTTGCCGAAGTCGAACACTTCTTCACCGTAAGGTACCTGCGTGGTGCCCAGAATATCCTGCGCCAGGGTACGGAACAGAGATTCGGTCAGTTCGATCAGATCTTTGTAATCCGCATACGCCATATAGAGTTCCATCATGGTGAACTCTGGGTTATGACGAACGGAGATACCTTCGTTACGGAAGTTACGGTTGATTTCAAACACACGATCGAATCCACCGACCACCAGACGCTTCAGGTACAGTTCCGGCGCGATACGCAGGTACATGTCCAGGTCCAGGGCGTTGTGATGGGTGATGAACGGACGTGCAGAAGCACCGCCTGGGATCACCTGCATCATTGGGGTTTCCACTTCCATAAAGTCGCGGTTAACCATGAACTGGCGGATACCGGCCATGATCCGGGAGCGAATTTTGAAGGTATTGCGGGATTCATCGTTAGAGATGAGATCCAGGTAACGTTGACGATAACGCGCTTCCTGATCCTGCAGGCCGTGGAATTTGTCCGGCAGCGGGCGCAGCGCTTTGGTCAGCAGACGCAGTTCGGTGCAGTGGATAGACAGTTCACCGGTCTTAGTTTTGAACAGTTTACCTTTCGCGCCCAGGATATCGCCCAGGTCCCACTTCTTGAACTGCTCGTTGTAGATGCCTTCTGGCAGACCGTCACGGGAAACGTACAACTGAATACGGCCGCCAACGTCCTGCAAAGTCACGAAAGAGGCTTTACCCATGATACGACGGGTCATCATACGGCCTGCCACTGACACTTCTACGTTCAGAGCTTCCAGCTCTTCATTCTCTTTACCGTCGAAATCAGCGTGCAGTTGGTCTGAGGTATGGTCACGACGAAAATCGTTCGGGAACGGTACGCCCTGCTCACGCAGTGCTGCCAGCTTCTCGCGGCGGGTTTTCAGTTCGTTGTTAAGATCGACTACCGCATCAGCGCCCTGTGCTTGTTGTTCAGACATGTTGGTTCCTCATAACCCTGCTTTCAAACTTGCTTCGATAAATTGATCCAGGCTGCCATCCAGCACCGCCTGCGTGTTGCGGGTTTCAACCCCGGTACGCAAGTCTTTGATGCGGGAGTCATCGAGGACATAAGAACGGATCTGGCTGCCCCAACCGATGTCAGACTTGTTATCTTCCATCGCCTGTTTCTCAGCATTTTTCTTCTGCATCTCCAGTTCATAAAGCTTCGCTTTCATCTGCTTCATGGCCTGGTCTTTGTTTTTATGCTGGGAACGGTCATTCTGGCATTGCGTTACCAGCCCGGTTGGAATGTGGGTGATACGCACCGCAGATTCTGTACGGTTAACGTGCTGACCACCCGCGCCGGATGCGCGGTAAACGTCAATACGCAGGTCAGCCGGGTTAATTTCGATATCAATATCTTCGTCAACTTCCGGGTAAACGAATGCAGAACTAAAGGAGGTATGACGACGGCCGCCGGAGTCGAACGGGCTCTTACGTACCAGGCGGTGAACGCCGGTTTCAGTACGCAACCAGCCGTAGGCGTAATCGCCAATGATTTTGATGGTCACGGATTTCAGACCCGCAACTTCACCTTCAGATTCTTCGATAATCTCGGTTTTGAAGCCGCGCGCTTCTGCCCAACGCAGATACATACGCGTCAGCATACTGGCCCAGTCCTGCGCTTCAGTACCGCCAGAACCTGCCTGAATATCGAGATAACAGTCAGCGCTGTCATATTCACCGGAGAACATACGACGGAACTCAAGCTGCGCCAGCTTCTCTTCCAGAACGTCGAGTTCTGCCACGGCTTCGTTAAAGGTTTCTTCGTCGTCGGCTTCTACGGCCAGCTCCAGTAAACCGGAAACATCTTCCAGCCCCTGAGCCATTTGATCCAGCGTATCTACGATAGCTTCGAGAGAGGAACGCTCTTTACCCAGCGCCTGTGCGCGCTCAGGTTCGTTCCAGACGTCAGGCTGTTCCAGCTCGGCGTTTACTTCTTCAAGACGCTCTTTCTTGGCATCGTAGTCAAAGATACCCCCTAAGAACGTCAGAGCGCTCCGTGAGGTCCTGAATACGGTTTTTTACCGGATTAATTTCAAACATGGTCTGTTTTCTTTTATGGACTTGTCAAAATGCGGTGATAAGAGCGGGATTGTACCGAATCCACGCCCTTTTTTATAGAGATTACTGCCGCTAAATTGGCCAGATATTGTCGATGATGATCTGGAGGCTGCGGTTACCGCGAAACTCGTTGATGTCCAGTTTGTACGCCAGCTCAACCTCGCGAACGCCGTTGTCCGGCCATATCGCCGTGTCAACGTTGAAGGCAATACCATCCAGCAACGGACCACCGCCCACGGGTTCAACCATCACTTTCAGATGGCGTTCGCCGACAATACGCTGTTGCAACAGACGGAAACGGCCGTCAAATAACGGTTCCGGGAACATCTGTCCCCATGGACCGGCATCGCGGAGCATTTGTGCCACGTCCATCGTCATCTCAGCGGGGGCAAGCTCGCCATCAGATACCACTTCCCCTTGCAACAGGGCCGGGTCGATCCAGTCGGTCACCAGCTCGCCAAACAGACGCTGAAACTCATCGAATTTCGCCTCTTCCAGCGACAAGCCTGCCGCCATCGCGTGGCCACCAAACTTGATCATGAGATTCGGGTAAAGCGTATCAAGTCGCTCCAGCGCATCGCGCATGTGCAGGCCCTGAATCGATCGACCGGAGCCTTTCAGCGTGCCGTCGCCTGCCGGGGCAAACGCGATCACCGGACGGTGGAAACGCTCTTTAATGCGCGACGCCAGAATCCCGACCACCCCCTGATGCCACTCAGGGTGATACATCGCCAGACCGCCAGGCAGCGTATCGCCACTCCGTTCAAGTGTTTCGCACAAGGTCAGCGCTTCTGCCTGCATTCCCTGCTCAATCTCTTTACGGGTCTGGTTCAGAGCGTCCAGTTCATTGGCAAGGACACGCGCTTCACCAATATTGTCGCAAAGCAGCAGTGCGACGCCGACGGACATATCGTCCAGCCTTCCGGCTGCATTCAGACGCGGTCCGATGGCAAAGCCCAAATCACTGGCCGCCAGTTTGAGCGGGTCACGGTTGGCAATTTCCAGCAAGGCCTTAATTCCCGGACGGCATTTGCCCGCCCGAATGCGGCTTAAACCCTGCCAGGTCAAAATACGATTATTGGCATCAAGCGGCACCACGTCTGCAACTGTTCCCAGCGCCACCAGGTCGAGATACTCGGCCAGATTGGGTACGGCAATCCCGCGGGAGTCAAACCAGCCTTTGTCGCGCAACAGCGTACGCAGCGCCAGCATCAGATAAAACGCCACCCCTACACCCGCCAGTGATTTCGACGGGAAATCACAGTCGCGCAGGTTTGGGTTGATGATCGCTTCCGCTGCAGGGAGTGTGTCACCCGGCAGGTGGTGATCGGTGACCAGCACCGGGATCCCAAGCTTATGGGCATGATCGACACCCGCATGGGAGGAGATCCCATTGTCCACGGTCATGATCATCTGTGCACCGCGGGCATGGGCCTGATCGACCACTTCAGGGCTGAGGCCGTAACCGTCTTCAAAACGGTTCGGCACCAGATAGGTCACGTTATCGCAGCCCAGCGCCCGCAGACTGAGTACACTCAGCGCAGTACTGGTTGCACCGTCTGCATCGAAATCCCCCACCACCACGATTCGCGTTCCTTCCTGGAACGCGTTGTAGAGCATTTCTACGGCTTTTTCGATGCCATTCAGCTGTTGCCAGGGCAGCATCCCTTTCACGCTCCGCTCAAGATCTTCAGCGGTACGCACGCCACGGCTGGCGTAGAGCCGTTTCAGCAGTGGTGGAAGATCGTCTGGCAAATCAATCTGCTCGGCCGCCTCACGACGGCGCAATTTTATTGGGGCTTTCACGCGGTTTATTTACCACCAAACTGTTTCTGGTGCGCGTCGAGGAACTCTTTCATCTCTTTTGGTCCCTGGTAGCCTGGAACAACATAACCGTTGCTCAGGACAATCGCTGGCGTACCGCTCACGCCAAATTGCACGCCCAGTGCATAGTGGTTGGCAATGTCGATGTCACAGGATGCAGGTGCAACAGCTTTACCGTTCATCGCATCATCAAACGCTTTGTTGCGGTCTTTTGCACACCAGATAGCTTTCATATCCTGCTCTGGCTGGCTCTGCACGCCTGCACGTGGGAAAGCCAGGTAACGCACGGTAATGCCCAGCGCGTTGTAGTCTTTCATCTCTTCATGCAGTTTGTGGCAGTAGCCACAGGTGATGTCAGTGAAGACGGTAATGACATGTTTTTCCTGCGCCGCTTTGTAGACAATCATTTCTTTTTCGAGCGCGTTCAGGTTTTTCATCAGCAGCTGGTTGGTGACGTTTACCGGCTGCGCGCCGCTCACATCGTACATTGGCCCCTGAATAATGTGTTTACCGTCTTCGGTGACATACAGCACGCCGCTGCTCGTCAGCACCGTTTTCATACCGGCAACTGGTGCTGGCTGAATATCGCTACCGGTGACGCCAAGCTTAGCCAGCGACTGTTTGATTGCGGCGTCATCCGCGTGGGCGAAACCGGTAAATGAGGCTGCCAGCAGGGTGAACAGCGCAAAAGACTTTTTCATATTTGATCCTGTTACAATTCGTCGGCACTCACGCACGAGGGTGGTGCTGTTGGTGTAGCTGCCGCAGGCGTTCCGTCGCGACATGAGTATAAATTTGCGTCGTGGAAAGGTCGCTATGCCCCAGCAACATCTGCACCACGCGTAAATCAGCGCCGTGGTTTAACAGATGCGTCGCGAAAGCATGACGCAATACGTGCGGCGAAAGCTTTTCACTGTCGATACCCGCCAGTGTGGCGTAATGCTTGATGCGATGCCAGAACGTTTGCCGTGTCATCTGCTGCGCGCGCTGGCTCGGGAACAGAACATCAATAGAAGCGCCATTGAGCAACCACGGACGGCCGTGCTCCAGATACGTTTCCAGCCAGTAAATCGCCTCTTCTCCCAGCGGAACCAGCCTTTCCTTGTTTCCTTTACCGATGACACGGACCACACCCTGACGCAGACTGATGTCGCTCATCGTCAGGCCAACCAGTTCAGAAACACGCAAGCCGGTAGCATACAATAGCTCAAGCATGGCTTTATCGCGTAACTCCAGCGGCAGGTCAACTGCGGGTGACCGTAATAATCTCTCAACTTGTGCTTCGCTGAGATCTTTCGGTAGCCGTTGCGGAAGTTTAGGGGATGCAAGCAGTGCGCTGGGATCATCTTCGCGAATTTTCTCACGGTAGAGATGCTGGAACAGACGACGCATTGCGCTGAGCAAACGAGCGGAGCTGGTCGCTTTATAGCCCCCAGCGATACGTTCCCCGAGCAGTGCCTGGAGGTCGTCACTTTGTGCGCTCGCAAGAGACAGCCCACGGTGTGTCAGCCACTCCACCAGCATGGTGAGATCGCGCCGGTACGCACTGAGCGTATTCTCAGCCAGGTTTTTCTCCAGCCACAGCGCGTCGAGAAACTGTTCGATCAGTGCGAGATCCTTTTCCACATCAGCCCCTTTGATTCTGCAGTCAGGCCATTATGCCTGATTGTTACAGGTTTCTGGTACACTACGCGCAAAGTCAAAGCAAGAATTGAGATAGTTACGCGATGAATATTGGTCTGTTCTATGGTTCCAGCACCTGCTACACCGAAATGGCGGCAGAGAAAATTCGCGACATCATTGGCCCGGAACTGGTGACGTTGCATAACCTGAAAGATGACGCACTCACACTGATGGAGCAGTACGACGTGTTGATCCTCGGTATCCCAACCTGGGATTTCGGCGAGATACAGGAAGACTGGGAAGCCATCTGGGACCAGCTTGATACGCTCAACCTCAGCGGCAAAATTATCGCCATGTACGGCATGGGTGATCAATTAGGTTACGGAGAATGGTTCCTGGACGCACTCGGCATGCTGCACGATAAACTGGCACCGAAAGGCGTTACGTTTATCGGCTACTGGCCAACCGAAGGGTATGAGTTCACCAGTAAAAAGCCGATAATTGCCGATGGCGAGCTGTTTGTTGGACTCGCGCTGGATGAAACCAACCAGTACGATCTCAGCGATGATCGCCTGCAAACCTGGTGCGAGCAGATTCTGGGCGAAATGGCAGAACAGTTTAGCTAACGCGCATTACTCCTGCGTCGACTGTTGTAATAACATCCGGCGCAGGTCTCGCCACTCTGAAGCATCCATACTGTCAGCCGCCAGCCACAGATGCTGACAACGCCCACCGTCCACATTGCGTAACCGTAACATCATGCCGGAGTTGAGCATCCAGGGCATCCCGAGAATATCCCACTCTTTACCCTGCCAGCGCAGGCGGGAATCCATCAGGAGTTTAATTTCTCCCTGACGGGCATTAATGCGACGCTGGCTGCGTACACTGTCAAAAACGACAAACGACAGTAACAGCAGCCACAGAGGCGTATAGCTCAGCGGCCATGGCATCAGTAATACAAAGGCCGCAACCAGACCGTGGAGCAATAAAGACATCCACTGAGAGCGCCATGAGACGCGAAGATCAGATTGCCACAGGACCACGTTCCCGATTCCGTGTTTGAATTAATTGCACCATCCGTTGCAACTCGGTGTCGGCGGGTTTGCCGTGGTTCATCAGCCAGTTGAATAAATCTGGATCGTCAGACTCAAGCAGGCGAACAAACAGACGCTTATCATCATCGCTTAAGCTGTCATACTCATATTCGAAGAAAGGCATGATGGAAATATCAAGTTCACGCATGCCGCGGCGGCATGCCCAGTGAATACGGGCCTTGTTGTTAATATCCATGTTCTGTTTCCTGCATTACGTTTGGCACAGTCGGTACCCCGTTCAGTGTTCTTGATTTCTCTACGGGGACACCAGCTAGTGTAACGTGTTTTTGACCGTTTCTTTACTGGAATCTTGCGATATACAAGCAGGCTTCCAGAATAAACCCCACGAAGACAGCGGATTACACTATTTTGCGTGGCGTTACGCAGAACCAGTTTATGGCACAAATGGCCTGCTGAAAGCGCTTGCATTGCCAGCAGGCTCTTTTACCATTAGGCATTATCAAAGCGTTAAGCAATTCAGGATATCGTTATGGCATTTACACCATTTTCTCCTCGCCAGCCCGCCGCCTCTGCGCGTCTGCCGCTGACGCTTATTTCTCTTGATGACTGGGCGCTGGCAACACTCACCGGTGCCGATGCCGAAAAATACTTGCAGGGTCAGGTGACCGCCGATGTCAGCCAGATGACTGAACATCACCACCTGCTGGCAGCACATTGCGACCCTAAAGGCAAAATGTGGAGCAACCTGCGTCTCTTCCGTCGTCAGGACGGCTTTGCCTTTATTGAGCGCCGCAGCCTGCAAGACGCCCAACTCAAAGAACTGAAAAAGTACGCTGTCTTTTCCAAAGTCACTATTACCCCGGACGACGAACATATCCTGCTGGGTGTGGCGGGTTTTCAGGCGCGCGCCGCGCTGAAAAATCTTTTCAGCGAATTGCCCGATGCAGAAAAACAGGTGGTCAGCGAAGGTGCTACCTCTATCCTGTGGTTCGAACACCCGGTGGAGCGTTTCCTGTTAGTGACGGATGCCGCCACAGCAGAGCGCGTGACCGAGGCGCTACGCGGTGAGGCTCAGTTCAACAACAGTCAGCAGTGGTTGGCACTTAACATTGAAGCAGGTCTGCCAGTGATTGACGCAGCAAACAGCGCGCAGTTTATTCCTCAGGCAACCAACCTCCAGGCTCTGGGTGGTATTAGCTTTAAGAAAGGTTGTTACACCGGCCAGGAGATGGTGGCTCGTGCAAAATTCCGCGGGGCAAACAAACGTGCGCTGTGGACACTGGCGGGTCATGCCAGCCGTGTACCTGAAGCGGGTGAAGATTTAGAGCTGAAGATGGGTGATAACTGGCGCCGCACCGGCACCGTGTTAGCTGCCGTACAGCTTGAAGATGGTCGTCTTCTGGTTCAGGCCGTTATGAATAATGACATGGAAGCCGATAGCGTGTTCCGCGTGCGTGACGATGCCAATACATTAAGTATTGAGCCACTACCGTATTCGCTGAAAGAGTAATCCTGTATCGCCCGGTGGTGCTGCGCTTACCGGGCCTACAGATCCCGCAGGTCGGGTAAGGCGCAGCCGCCACCCGACTAAAAACTACACCTGCCCGACGTACAAATAAATCGCCAGAAAGTGACACACGCTGCCGCCCAGCACAAAACCGTGCCAGATGGCGTGATTGTAGGGGATACGCTTGCAAACGTAGAAAATCACACCCAGCGAATAGACCACCCCGCCAACTGCCAGCAATGTTACCCCACCCGTCGCCAGTTTGATTGCCAACTGATAGACCACAATCAGCGACAGCCACCCCATCGTCAGATAGGTCACCAGTGACAATATCTTAAACCGGTGGGCAATCGTCAGCTTAAACAGGATCCCCAGCAGTGCCAGGCTCCAGATAACAATCATCAGGCCGCGGGCGAGCGGTGAATCGAGCCCCACCAGCAGAAAAGGTGTATAGGTACCAGCAATAAGAAGATAGATGGCACAGTGGTCAAATTTCTTAAGCCACATCTTGGCTCGTTGATGTGGAATTGCGTGATACAGCGTAGAGGCCAGAAACAGCAGGATCATACTCCCGCCATACAGGCTATAGCTGGTAATGGCCATTGCGCTGGCATTGGTGTCTACCGCCTGTACCAGCAATAATACTAAACCGACAATCCCAAACACCAGGCCAATACCGTGGCTGATGCTGTTGGCTATTTCCTCAGCCAGCGAATATCCCTGTGCGATTAATGGTCTGCTCGCCATACAAAACTCCGGGAAAACAAAAGATGATTATTCATCGCATGACTATGCTAACTGAGAATGATTCCAGTGAACACCTGTTCGCTAAAATATTTTCACCATAAATTTTATTCATAAAAATCATATATATAAACAATTTATTCACCTAACATTTGTTCACATAAAAATTTAATCATTATGAATCAATAGCATAAAATTGGATCCTGCCTTCTGGCTGCATGTTATGATGGACAGATGAGGTCTGAATGAGAGTTTTGCCATTGTGAGTATGTTCACCCACGCCGCCATTGCCAGTCTCAATAACCTGGAGATGATGGTCTACAACTATGTCATTAAAAATCGTGACAAAGTCATGTACATGACCATCCGTGAGCTGGCGGATGCGGCTGGTGTCTCAACCACTACGATCCTGCGCTTTTGCCGCAAGCTCAACTGCGAAGGTTATTCTGAATTTCGCGTACGCTTCAAACTCTATCTGGAGCAAAACGAGCCTCAGCAGGCAAACTTCGGTACCAGCGAAATTATCAGCTTCTTTAAAAGCGTGAATAATGAAGAGTTCGATGCGTTATTAGATAGCGCGGTAGATATCATTTTGTCTTCTGAGCGAATTATATTTGTCGGCGCGGGTACGTCAGGCTCTCTGGCAAAATATGGCGCACGATTCTTTTCAAATATTGGTAAATTCAGCAACCATATTGACGATCCTTATTTCCCGGTCACCAATGATATGGCGAAAAATGCGCTGGCCATTGTGCTTTCTGTCTCCGGTGAGACCGAGGAGATCCTGCGTTTCGCCAGCCAGTTCAGCCTGCATCACTGCAAGGTGCTCTCCATTACCAGCCACGAACACTCGCGTCTGGCAAAACTGGCAGACTTTAATCTCTCATGGCACGTCCCCCAGACGCGTATTGGGGGCGTTTATGATATCACCACGCAAATCCCCGTTATCTATATTCTGGAATCTCTCGGCCGCAAACTGGCGAAGAAATTGACAGAATAAAACACCCTGTTTTTTGGAAGTGACAAATCACATTTCACACGAATTGTTATATCGTGACATTTAATTTCGCTTTGCTAGACTCGAAATCAATAAGCCATATATTGAGAATAGCAATGATGAAAAAATTGACCTTACCAAAAGATTTTTTATGGGGTGGCGCAGTTGCCGCTCACCAGGTTGAAGGCGGCTGGAACAAAGGCGGTAAAGGGCCAAGTATCTGCGACGTACTGACCGGTGGCGCACACGGCGTTCCGCGTGAAATCACCCAGGAAGTGGTGCCGGGTAAATACTACCCAAACCATGAAGCGATTGATTTCCATGGTCACTACAAAGAAGACATCAAGCTGTTTGCGGAAATGGGCTTCAAGTGCTTCCGTACCTCTATCGCCTGGACGCGCATCTTCCCGAAAGGGGATGAGACGCAGCCAAACGAAGAAGGGCTGAAGTTCTACGACGACATGTTCGACGAGCTGCTCAAATACAACATCGAGCCGGTCATCACCCTCTCCCACTTCGAAATGCCGCTGCATCTGGTGCAAGAGTATGGCAGCTGGACTAACCGTAAAGTGGTCGATTTCTTTGTGCGCTTCGCGGAAGTGGTATTTGAGCGCTACAAAAACAAGGTCAAATACTGGATGACCTTTAACGAAATCAACAACCAGCGCAACTGGCGCGCGCCCCTGTTCGGCTACTGCTGCTCCGGGGTGGTCTATACCGAGCACGACAACCCGGAAGAAACCATGTATCAGGTGCTACACCACCAGTTCGTGGCCAGCGCTCTGGCGGTGAAAGCCGCCCGTCGTATCAATCCAGAGATGAAAGTCGGCTGCATGCTGGCGATGGTTGCACTCTATCCATTCTCCTGCAAACCAGAAGATGTGATGTTTGCTCAGGAATCCATGCGCGAACGCTATGTCTTTACCGACGTCCAGCTGCGTGGTTACTACCCGTCTTATGTGCTGAACGAATGGGAACGCCGTGGTTTCTCCATCAACATGGAAGCGGGTGACGAACAGATCCTGCGTGAAGGAACCTGTGACTATTTAGGTTTCAGCTATTACATGACCAACGCCGTGAAAGCGGAAGGCGGCACCGGTGATGCCATTTCCGGCTTTGAGGGCAGCGTACCAAACCCACATGTGAAAGCATCTGACTGGGGCTGGCAGATTGATCCGGTTGGCCTGCGTTATTCCCTGTGCGAGCTGTACGAGCGTTATCAGAAACCGCTGTTTATCGTAGAAAACGGTTTTGGTGCGTACGACAAAGTAGAAGAAGACGGCAGCATCAACGACGACTATCGCATCGACTATTTGCGTGCTCACGTGGAAGAAATGATGAAGGCAGTCACGCACGATGGCGTGGATTTGATGGGGTATACCCCTTGGGGCTGCATCGACTGCGTGTCATTCACCACCGGCCAGTACAGCAAGCGCTACG
The DNA here is from genome assembly GCF_036663495.1 of Enterobacter sp. 342. NCBI lineage: Bacteria > Pseudomonadati > Pseudomonadota > Gammaproteobacteria > Enterobacterales > Enterobacteriaceae > Enterobacter > Enterobacter sp. 342. The sequence goes on along the minus strand of NZ_JAWUEI010000007.1, from coordinate 79,735 downwards.
GCTTTATCTATGTGAACAAACACGACGACGGTACTGGCGACATGTCGCGTTCCCGTAAGAAAAGCTTCGAGTGGTATAAAGGCGTGATTGCCAGCAACGGCGAGGCGCTGTAATTTTTTCCGGGTGGCGCGACGCTACCCGGCATTTATTTCCCGCCAGCCAACTCGATAAAACTGCCCGTGACGTACGACGCCTTTTCGCTCAGTAGCCAGACTATCGCCTGTGCTACCTCTTCCGGCTGGCCGCCGCGCTGCATCGGTAGCATCGACTTAACCCGGTCTACGCGCCCCGGTTCACCGCCCGATGCATGAATATCGGTATAGATCAGACCCGGACGCACGCAGTTGACGCGGATCCCCTGTCCGGCGACTTCCAGCGACAGCCCCGTTGTCAGTGAATCCACCGCCCCTTTGGACGCGGCGTAGTCAACATATTCTCCCGGCGCGCCCAGGCGCGACGCCGCGGAAGAGACATTCACTATCGCCCCACCCTTGCCGCCATGCTTGAAAGACATGCGTTTTACTGCCTCACGACAACAGAGAAAGTAACCCGTGACGTTGGTCGCCAGTACGCGATTAATACGTTCTGCGGAGAGATTTTCGATAGTAGATTGCTCAAACAGAATCCCTGCATTATTGACCAGCGCGGTAAGTGGCTCGCCTTCACGATCGAGGCTGTCGAACATCGCCATCACCTGGGCTTCATCGCTGATATCTGCGCGTACGGCAAAGGCTTTACCCCCCGCATCCACAATCTGCCTGATGACGTCCGTCGCGGCTTTAATGTTGTGATGATAATTCACCGCCACAGTGTAGCCTTCGCGTGCCAGTTGCAGCGCGGTGGCTTTCCCGATACCGCGGCTGGCGCCTGTTACAAGTGCAATGCCCATTCTCTTCTCCCAATAAAAAAGCCGGGTAGCGCTAACGCTGACCCGGCCTACGTTACTACACCAACGCGATTACTGGTATTCGCTCATCGGCACGCAGGAGCAGAACAGGTTACGGTCGCCGTAGACGTCATCAAGACGCTTCACGGTCGGCCAGTATTTGTTTGCCACACCTGCCGGGAAGACGGCCAGTTCGCGGGAATAACCGTGGTTCCACTCTGCCACCATCTCATGCTGGGTGTGCGGTGCGTTAACCAGCGGGTTATCTTCCAGTGTCCATTCGCCATCCAGCACGCGATCGATCTCCATGCGGATCGCCAGCATCGCATCAATAAAGCGGTCCAGCTCGGCTTTGCTTTCGGACTCCGTTGGCTCCACCATCAGCGTACCCGCTACCGGGAACGACATGGTCGGGGCGTGGAATCCGTAGTCGATCAGACGCTTGGCGATATCCAGCTCGCTGATTCCGCTCTGCTCTTTCAGTGGACGAATATCCAGAATGCACTCGTGCGCCACGCGACCATCACGGCCGGTATAGAGCACCGGGAAAGCAGACTTCAGACGAGTCGCAATATAGTTGGCGTTCAGGATCGCCACCTGGCTTGCCTGCTTCAGCCCTTCTGCACCCATCATGCGGATGTACATCCAGCTGATTGGCAGAATAGAGGCGCTACCAAATGGCGCCGCAGAGACCGCGCCCTGACGGGTCAGCATCCCCTCGATTTGCACTACGCTGTGACCCGGAACAAACGGTGCCAGGTGCGCTTTTACGCCGATTGGACCCATACCCGGGCCGCCACCGCCGTGCGGAATGCAGAAAGTTTTATGCAGATTCAGGTGCGACACATCCGCGCCGATAAAGCCCGGAGAGGTAATGCCGACCTGGGCGTTCATGTTCGCGCCATCGAGGTAAACCTGGCCGCCAAACTGATGCACCACTTCGCACACTTCACGGATTGTCTCTTCATACACACCGTGAGTAGACGGGTAGGTCACCATGATGCAGGAGAGCTTGTCGCCAGCCTGTTCGGCTTTTGCACGCAGGTCCGCGAGGTCAATGTTACCGTTCTTATCGCAAGCAACCACCACCACTTCCATGCCCGCCATTTGGGCAGAGGCCGGGTTGGTACCGTGTGCAGAGCTTGGGATCAGGCAGATATCACGATGCCCTTCGTTACGGCTTTCGTGATAATGACGAATCGCCAGCAGACCAGCATATTCACCCTGCGCACCGGAGTTTGGCTGCATACAGAGTGCATCATACCCCGTCAGTTTCACCAGCCAGTCAGAAAGCTGATTGATCATCAGGTGATAACCTTCCGCCTGCTCTGGTGGGCAGAATGGGTGCAGTTCAGAGAACTCAGGCCAGGTGATAGGGATCATCTCAGCTGCTGCGTTCAACTTCATGGTGCAGGAGCCCAGTGGGATCATAGCCTGATTCAGCGCCAGATCTTTACGCTCCAGAGAGTGCATATAGCGCATCATCTCGGTTTCGCTGTGATAGCGATTGAAGACCGGATGCGTCAGGATCGCATCATCGCGCAGCATGCTTTGCTGGATAGAACGGCTGTCGAGGGCAACCTCTTTGTCGAGCGTATCAATGTCCAGGCCGTGTGCATCACCCAGCAACACGTTAAACAGGTTCAGGATATCGTCGCGGGTAGTGCTTTCATCCAGCGTAATGCCGACCGCATTGTGAATGTCGCTGCGCAGGTTGATCTCCGCGGCATCCGCACGAGCCAGCACTGCTGCTTTGTCTGCCACTTCAACACACAGGGTGTCAAAGTAATGGGCATGACGCAGTTTGAGACCTTTCTGTTGCAGACCGCACGCCAGAATATCCGCCAGGCGGTGAATGCGGCTGGCAATACGTTTCAGGCCAACCGGACCGTGGAACACCGCGTACAAGCTGGCGATGTTGGCCAGCAGAACCTGCGAGGTACAAATGTTGGAGTTCGCTTTCTCGCGGCGGATATGCTGCTCACGAGTCTGCATCGCCATGCGCAGCGCAGTGTTACCGGCAGCGTCTTTCGAGACCCCGATAATACGACCCGGCATGGAGCGTTTGAATTCATCTTTTGCAGCGAAGAACGCCGCATGTGGACCACCGTAGCCCATCGGCACGCCGAAGCGCTGTGCAGAGCCGAAGACAATATCCGCGCCCTGTTTGCCCGGCGCAGTCAGCAATACCAGTGCCATAAAATCAGCGGCGACGCTGACAACGACTTTGCGGGATTTCAGCTCGGCAATCAGTGCACTGTAGTCGTGAACTTCACCGGTGGTGCCAACCTGTTGCAGCAGCACGCCAAAGACATCCTGGTGATCCAGCACTTTGTCTGCATCGTCGACAATCACGTCAAAACCGAAGGTTTCCGCACGGGTGCGAACAACGTCCAGGGTTTGCGGATGAACATCGGCGGCCACGAAGAAGCGGTTCGCATTTTTCAGCTTGCTTACGCGTTTGGCCATTGCCATGGCTTCTGCCGCGGCAGTCGCTTCATCCAGCAGAGACGCGGAAGCGATATCCAGGCCAGTCAGATCCAGCGTTACCTGCTGGAAATTCAGCAGCGCTTCAAGACGCCCCTGAGACACTTCTGGCTGATAAGGGGTATAAGCGGTGTACCAGCCTGGATTTTCCAGCATATTGCGCAGGATAACCGGCGGTAACTGCACGTTGGTGTAGCCCATGCCAATGTAAGACTTGTAGCGCTTGTTCAGGCCGGCAATGGCCTTCAGCTCCGCCAGTGCGGCGAATTCCGTCGTGGCTTCCCCTACCTGAGGCGGCGTGGCAAGCTGGATGTCTTTTGGCACAATCTGGCCGATCAGTGCGTTTAATGAATCCGCGCCAACTGTCTTCAGCATCTCCTGCTGTTGCTGAGCATCCGGCCCAATGTGACGTTCAATGAAGGCGCCACGGTTTTCAAGCTGGCTTAAAGTCTGTGTCATGAGCGATGGTTCCTGAAACGTGCAGTGAATTTAAGTTCCCTCTCCCTGTGGGAGAGGGGTAGGGTGAGGGGAAGATGAGCACCCTCACCCCTGCCCTCTCCCAAAGGGAGAGGGGGATTAACAATTACTCGTCTTCTAGCAGTGCTTCGTACGCGGTCGCATCCAGCAGTGCGGCAACTTCCGCTTCGTCGCTGGCTTTGATCTTAAAGATCCAGCCTTCGCCGTAAGGCTCGCTGTTGACCAGCTCCGGGGAGTCGCTCAGAGCGTCGTTCACCGCAACAATCTCACCGCTTACCGGTGCATAGATATCAGATGCTGCTTTTACGGACTCCGCCACAGCACAGTCATCGCCTGCGCCTACGGTCGTACCCACTTCTGGCAGATCAACAAACACCATATCGCCCAGCAGCTCTTGCGCGTGCTCGGTGATCCCTACGGTGTAACTGCCGTCCGCCTCTTTGCGCAGCCATTCGTGTTCTTTGCTGTATTTCAGTTCTGCTGGCACATTGCTCATTGAATTTCTCCTGATAAAAATGATTAGGCGACCGGCTTACCGGCGCGAACAAAAATCGGTTTAGTCACGTTGACCGGCATTTCACGGTTGCGGATTTGCACCACCGCCGTTTCGCCAATGCCTGCCGGCACGCGTGCCAGTGCAATACTGTAGCCCAGCGTTGGGGAGAAGGTACCGCTGGTGATCACGCCTTCACGCGGATTGCCATCAGCATCAGTAAAACGCACCGGCAGTTCACCGCGCAGTACGCCTTTCTCGGTCATCACCAGACCCACCAGTTGTTCAGTGCCCTTCTCACGCTGAATTTCCAGTGCTTCACGACCAATAAATTCACGGTCAGCAGGTTCCCATGCGATGGTCCAGCCCATATTGGCCGCCAGCGGCGAGACACCTTCATCCATCTCCTGACCGTAGAGGTTCATACCCGCTTCCAGACGCAACGTATCACGTGCGCCCAGACCCGCTGGCTTCACACCGGCTTCCACCAGCGCACGCCAGAAATCTGCGGCTTTCTCATTTGGCATCGCAATTTCGTAACCCGCTTCACCGGTATAGCCAGTGGTAGCGATAAACAGATCGCCTGCCTGCACACCGAAGAACGGCTTCATGCCTTCAGTCGCTTTACGCTGCTCGTCGCTGAACAGAGAAGCGGCTTTCGCCTGCGCGTTCGGTCCCTGTACGGCAATCAGCGACAGATCATCACGAACGGTGATGTCGATGGCATAAGGTTCAGCGTGTTGGGTAATCCAGGAGAGGTCTTTTTCGCGGGTAGCGGAGTTAACAACGAGGCGGAAGAAATCTTCTGTGAAGTAATAGACGATGAGGTCGTCAATCACGCCGCCGGAGGCATTTAGCATGCCGGTATAGAGCGCTTTACCCGGTGTCTTGAGTTTGGCGACGTCGTTTGCCAGCAGATAACGCAAAAACTCCCGGGTGCGGCTACCGCGCAGATCGACAATCGTCATGTGGGACACGTCGAACATACCGGCATCGGTGCGCACCGCGTGGTGCTCATCAATCTGCGAGCCGTAGTGCAGCGGCATCATCCAGCCATGGAAGTCCACCATGCGGGCGCCGCATAACACGTGTTGTTCGTACAAAGGAGTCTGTTGAGCCATCTTGTCCTCGTTGAAAAATTCACCGTGAAACCCGGTATCGACCTCGTTTTCAGGGGCCGACGCAAACGTTCTCTTTTACCTGAACTTACCACCGAAACCGGCGATTAACCATAAGGTAAAATGGGTCATCACATTAGCTTATGACCAAAAAACGCTGAAAAGCCTACAGAGTTATTCACTGGAAAAATGCGATTAACTCCGCACAAAATTAACAATGATCTAACAGGATTTAGCACATGGTGATATTTCCTGCGGAAAAATGGGCCAAATTTCCGCAACATAAAATTAGCCAGATTAGATTATCTAATGCGAAAAATGAGGTGAAATTAGAATATTTCAAACGAGGAAATTTCCCCGGCACAGAGGCCGGGAAATAAAGTGTGATGGGGGTCTAAATTAGCGCAGCCAGTCCGGTAGGTCGTTAAGACCCATCGCCTGACGAAGAAGCTGAGGTTTAACACCGGGAAGCGTATCAGCGAGCTTGAGGCCGATGTCACGTAGCAATTTTTTCGCCGGATTGGCACCGGCAAACAACTCACGGAAGCCCTGCATGCCCGCCAGCATCATTGCCGCGCTATGCTTGCGGCTGCGCTCATAGCGACGCAGATACAGATGCTGACCAATGTCTTTCCCTTCGCGATGCAGACGACGCAGTTCTTCAACCAGTTCAGCCGCATCCATAAAGCCAAGGTTAACGCCCTGCCCGGCCAGCGGATGAATTGTGTGCGCCGCATCCCCCACCAGCGCCAGACGGTGTGCCGCAAACTGACGCGCGTAGCGTCCGGTTAACGGGAACACCAGACGCTCGCTCTCAAGCGTGCATAACCCAAGACGGTTATCAAACGCCATGCACAGTGCCTGGTTGAACGCTTCTGGCGTGGCCTCCTGCATCAGCTGTGCTTTTTCTGGCACCAGGGACCAGACAATCGAGCACAGATGCGGATCGCTTAACGGCAGGAAGGCCAGAATGCCGTCATTGTGGAAGATCTGACGCGCGACACCGCCGTGCGGCTCTTCAGTGCGGATCGTCGCAACCAGAGCATGATGACGATAATCCCAGAACGTCAGCGGAATATCGGCTTTATTACGCAGCCAGGAGTTCGCACCATCAGCGCCAACAACCAGACGTGCAGTCAACATGTCACCGCTTTGCAGGGTGATAAACGCCTCGTTTTCACCCCACGCGACCTGCTGGATTTGTGCGGGTGCCATCAGGGTGACATCGTTGCATGACTGCGCTTTTTGCCACAGCGCATGATGAATAACGGCATTCTCGATGATGTGACCGAGATGGCTATAGCCCATACTTTCGTCATCAAAAGCGATATGACCAAAGCTGTCTTTATCCCATACTTCCATGCCGTGATAGCAGCTGGCGCGCTGCGCCACGATATCTGACCAGACACCAAGGCGCGTCAGCAGCTTTTCGCTGGCCGCATTAATTGCCGAGACGCGGAGTTCCGGCGGCGCATCCTGTGCGACACGCTGGGGCTGCTTTTGCTCCAGCACGGCCACGCGCAGGCCGCTGCCCTGTAAGCCACAGGCCAATGCCAGTCCTACCATTCCGCCGCCAACGATGGCGACATCAACATTTTGCACGGTGATAACTCCTTAACGCGCGACCCAACCAAGGGTCCGCTGCGCCAGCACGTCACGTGCCGGAATGAATAATTCCATCGCCATCAGCCCGAGGTTACGGCCCGCAACCAGCGGCGCCCAGTGATTGGCAAAAAGATGAACCAGGCCATCAGTGGCACCAATCGTCGCCTCTTTATCCGCCTGACGTCGCTTCTGGTAATGGCTTAGCACTGAGTATGTACCGCAATCTTTTTGCTCACCCCACGCTTGCGAAAGGGTTTCTGCAAGGCTCATGACATCACGTAACCCGAGGTTAAAGCCCTGACCCGCAATCGGATGCAGCGTCTGCGCGGCATTACCCACTAGCACAACACGATGGGAGATGGATTGAGATGCTGTCGTCAGCGACAACGGATATACCGTCCGCTTGCCTGCATGGGTGATCCGTCCCAGCCGCCAGCCAAAGGCTTTTTGCAACTCAGTGCAAAAACGTTCGTCGGACCAGGACTGAATCTCTTCAGACTTACTCTGGGGATGGCACCACACCAGCGAGCAGCGTCCGTTCGACATCGGCAGCATCGCCAGCGGGCCATGCTGTGTAAAACGTTCAAAAGCCCTGCCGCTGTGCGCTCCGGCAGTGGAGACATTCGCAATGACCGCCACCTGCCCATACGCCTGCTGACGCCACTCGATACCACACTGGGTGCCGAGCGCAGATCGAGAACCATCTGCGGCAACCAGAAGCTGGCCTTCGAGAACAGTGCCATTTTCCAGCGTCACACTGACCGCCCCTTCACTGCGACTAAAACTGGCAACACGCGCCGGACAATGCAGCGTGACGCCAGGTGCATCCTGAAGCTGACGGAACAGACGTAATCCGACGTCGTGCAGCTCAACAACCTGCCCCAGGGCATCAATACGATAATCCTGCGCATCCAGCGTGACAAAACCCGCATGCCCGCGATCGCTAACGTGAACGGTGTTGATCGCCGTCGCACAGTCGGCAATCGACTGCCAGATACCGATGCGCGACAGCTGCTGGCATGTCCCTTGCGCCAGCGCAATGGCTCGGGCATCAAAACCGGGGTGATCAGAAGCCTCTGGAACAACGGCTTCCACCAGATGCACCGGGAGTTTCCCCTGTGTCATGTGCGAAATAGCGAGTGCCAGCGTGGCCCCCGTCATTCCGCCGCCAACAATTATCACGCTCATTTGTGTGCCGCTGCCATCAGCGCCTCGATATCGTCAGCATTTTTGACCACGCTGGCCGTCAGGTTCTCGTTGCCGCTTTCGGTAATGACGATATCGTCTTCAATGCGGATGCCAATCCCGCGATACTTTTCAGGCACATCGGCATCAGGCGCGATATACAGCCCAGGCTCTACGGTTAATACCATGCCCGGCTCCAGCACGCGCGAACGTTCTGCGCCATACGCCCCCACATCATGCACATCCAGCCCCAACCAGTGGCTCAGGCCATGCATAAAGTATGGTCGATGCGCATTTTCAGTAATCAGGGTACCTACATCGCCTTTCAGAATACCGAGCTTAACCAGGCCGGTAATCATGATACGCACCACTTCGCCGGTCACTTCCTGAATGGAGGTACCAGGACGATACAATGTGAGTGCCGTCTCAAGGGATTCCAGAACGATGTCGTAAATCGCGCGTTGTGCCGGCGAGAACTTACCATTCACCGGGAAGGTACGCGTGATGTCTCCCGCGTAGCCCTGATATTCGCAACCGGCGTCAATCAGCACCAGATCGCCGTCACGCAGCGCGCTTTCGTTTTCGGTATAGTGCAGAATGCAGCCGTTCTCCCCGCCACCGACAATGGTGTTGTAAGAGGGATAACGTGCGCCGTGACGGTTAAATTCATGGTGAATTTCGCCTTCCAGCTGGTATTCAAACATACCCGGGCGGCATTTCTCCATGGCGCGGATATGCGCCAGAGCACTGATTTCACCTGCCCGACGCATCAAATTCAGCTCTTCTTCTGACTTGAACAGGCGCATCTCATGCACGACCGGACGCCAGTCTGTCAGCGTGGCGGGAGCAGACAGGTTCTGCCGTGAGCCTTTGCGCAGCTTATCCAGGGCAGTAAAGACAATTTCATCGGCATACGCATATTCACCCTGAGCGTGATAAAGCACATCCAGGCCATTCAGCAACTGATAGAGCTGCTGATTGATTTCGCTAAACGCCAGCGCACGGTCAACGCCCAGCTTCGCCGGCGCGGCCTCCTGGCCTAAGCGGCGACCAAACCAGATTTCGGCCGTCAGATCGCGTACGCGGTTGAAAATCACGCTGTGGTTGTGGGTGTCATTACTCTTGATCAGCACCAGTACCGCTTCCGGCTCGTTAAAGCCGGTGAAATACCAGAAATCACTGCTCTGACGATAGGGATATTCACTATCGGCGCTGCGCGTCACTTCGGGCGCGGCAAAAATCAGCGCGGCGCTGCCCGGCTGCATTTTGGCCAGCAGCGCCTGGCGGCGGCGCGAATACTCTTGATTTGAGATAACCATGACACCCTCCTGTGCGTTATTTTTCTTAATGTAAGGTTGGTTTGCGGACTTCCGGTGCGGTCGGCTGCGAGCGCGTAAAGTTGTCGTGGCACAGCAGCGCCGCCACGCGCACATACTCGATGATCTCTTCGAGAGACATTTCCAGCTCTTCCTGGTCTTCGTCTTCATCGTAACCAAGCTGTGCAATGTTACGCAGATCGTCGATCGCCTCACCGGCTTCGCCGGTCACTTTATCGAGTTTAGGCTGCGTCACACCCAGCCCCAGCAGATAGTGGTTTACCCAACCTGCCAGCGCATCAGCGCGATCAAACACGCTTACGTCATCGCCCTCAGGCAGATAAAGCTGAAAAAGGAAGCCATCGTCTTCCAGTGAATCGCTGATGGCGGCGTGCATTTTACGCAGTGCCTCCGCCAGCTCGTGACCAAACGCCAGCCCTTCGTTCGTGAGGTCGTGGATCAGCGGCTGCCATGAGCTGTCGCTGTTTCCGCCGCACAGCATGCCACTGATCAGACCGTGCATTTCGGCAGGGGTTAAACCCACTCCCTGCTGGTTCAGTAACTGGTTTAAATCGTTGTAACCAGGCATTTCGTTCTGTATAGACATGAGCATTCGTCATCAAAGGGGGGAAGTTTCATGATATGCTACCACTTTGGACCCTGGTGATACCAGAAAAGGGCTTGTATCTTCACATCAGGGTAGCTATAGTGTCGCCCCTTCGCGGCCCCCGGGGCAGTAAGCGAAGGCAGCGCAGTCAATCAGCAGGAAGGTGGCATGTCTGCACAACCCGTCGATCTCCAGATTTTTGGCCGTTCACTGCGAGTGAATTGTCCACCTGAACAAAGGGATGCCCTGAATCAGGCTGCGGACGATTTGAATCAGCGGTTGCAAGATCTAAAAGAACGCACTAGAGTCACAAATACTGAGCAGCTGGTTTTCATCGCCGCGTTGAACATCAGCTATGAACTGACTCAGGAAAAAGCGAAGACCCGCGACTACGCGGCAAGTATGGAGCAGCGCATTAAAATGCTCCAGCAGACCATAGAACAAGCATTGCTTGATCAAGGTCGCAATCCCGAAAGACCGGGACCAAAGTTTGAATAACACTTCTCAGTTGACTATGGTAGAGTAACTGTGAAGACAAAATTTCTCTGAGATGTTCGCAAGCGGGCCAGTCCCCTGAGCCGATATTTCATACCACAAGAATGTGGCGCTCCATGGTTGGTGAGCATGCTCGGTCCGTCCGAGAAGCCTTAAAACTATGACGACACATTCACCTTGAACCAAGGGTTCAAGGGTTACAGCCTGCGGCGGCATCTCGGAGATTCCCTCTCTTTTTCTTCTACCGACTATCATGACTCAATTCCCTGAAGTTTCTGCTTCACGCCAGGACATTCGTCAGTTAATTCGTCAACGCCGTCGTGCGTTAACCTCCTATCAGCAAGCACATTTTGCCCAACAGGCTGCCGCTCGCATGATGGCGTATCCGCCTGTTGTGATGGCGCATACTGTCGCGCTGTTTCTCTCATTTGATGGTGAGCTGGATACGCAACCGCTCATCGAGCAACTCTGGCGCGCCGGGAAAAAGGTTTACCTGCCAGTGCTGCATCCGTTTAGCGAAGGTAATCTACTTTTTCTGCACTACCACCCGCACAGCGAGCTGGTCGTAAATCGTCTGAAAATCACTGAGCCGAAACTGGATGTGCGTGACGTGCTGCCTCTGTCACAGCTGGACGTACTGGTTACGCCGCTGGTTGCGTTTGATGAACAGGGCCAGCGCCTGGGAATGGGTGGTGGTTTTTATGACAGAACGCTGCAAAACTGGCAACAGTATGGGCTACAGCCAGTGGGTTACGCGCATGATTGTCAGGGCGTAGAGGCATTGCCGGTGGAAAAATGGGATGTGCCGCTGCCAGCGGTGGTGACGCCCAGTAAAACCTGGACCTGGTAGAATAAAGCCGGGTGGCACTGCCGCCACCCGACACCACACAATCAGTACAGCAGACGCGCGCGAATCGTCCCTGGAAGCGCCTTCATGCTCTGCAGTGCTTTCTCGGCAACATCTTCATCCGCTTCAATATCAATCACCACATAACCCATCTGAGAATTTGTCTGCAGATACTGCGCGGCAATGTTGACGCTCTGTTCGGCAAAGATCTGGTTAATGGCGGTCAGCACACCCGGACGGTTTTCGTGAATGTGCAGCAGACGACGACCACCGTGGAGTGGCAGAGATACTTCCGGGAAGTTCACCGCAGAGAGCGTAGAACCGTTGTCAGAGTATTTGCTCAGTTTGCCAGCCACTTCCAGACCGATATTCTCCTGTGCTTCCTGAGTCGAGCCGCCAATGTGTGGCGTCAGGATCACGTTGTCGAATTCGCACAGCGGAGAATTAAACGGATCGCTGTTGGTCGCAGGCTCCGTCGGGAAGACGTCAATGGCAGCCCCGGCCAGATGTTTACGTTTCAGCGCATCGCACAGTGCCGGAATGTCGACAACCGTACCGCGTGCAGCGTTGATCAACAGTGAGCCTGGCTTCATCAGCGCCAGCTCTTCCGCACCCATCATGTTTTTGGTGGAGGCATTTTCCGGTACATGCAGGCTGACCACATCGCTCATATTCAGCAGATCAGAGAGATGCTGAACCTGCGTCGCGTTACCCAGAGGCAGCTTGCTTTCAATATCGTAAAAATAGACATGCATCCCGAGAGATTCAGCCAGAATCCCCAGTTGAGTACCAATGTGACCATAACCAATGATACCCAGTTTTTTACCACGGGCTTCATATGACCCCGCTGCCAGTTTATTCCAGACACCGCGGTGTGCTTTGGCGTTAGCTTCAGGGATACCGCGTAGCAGCAGCAACAACTCGCCAATCACTAACTCCGCCACGGAACGGGTGTTGGAGAACGGGGCGTTGAACACAGGAATACCACGTTTGGCGGCTGCATTCAGATCGACCTGATTGGTGCCGATACAGAAACAGCCAATGGCAACCAGTTTTTCCGCCGCAGCAATTACATCTTCAGTCAGGTGAGTACGGGATCGCAGGCCAATGAAGTGGGCATCACGGATGGCCGCTTTCAGCTCTTCGGTGTCCAGCGCGCCTTTGTGAAATTCGATGTTGGTGTAACCTGCTGCACGAAGGCTATCAAGCGCTTTCTGATGCACGCCTTCTACCAGCAGGAATTTAATCTTGTCTTTCTCCAGTGATACCTTTGCCATTTACCCGACCCTGTATTTTATCTGAACTGATGTTGTGCTGGATTTAAATCCGCTATAGCCAACATATCAAAAAAAACTATTGCAGCAATATGAACGTTTGCGTCGGCACTCTGAAGAAAAGTCATACAGGGTAAAATGACAGAGGAAAATGCTACAGAAATTTGTGAATTCGGCAGGATCGGCAAAAGAGGCACAAAAACGTGACACAAGTCACCGAATTTGGCTTTTCAAAAATTTTTTAGCGGGGGGAAGGCTCCCCCCGTCAGATCATTTTAAGATGGTTTTCACGCCATCAGCGGTACCAATCAGCGCCACATCCGCGCCACGGTTGGCGAATAGCCCTACGGTTACTACGCCCGGAATGCCATTAATGGCATTTTCCAGCGCGATAGCATCAAGGATTTCCAGACCGTGAACGTCGAGGATCACGTTACCGTTATCAGTAACTACGCCCTGACGATATTCCGGACGACCACCCAGCTTCACCAGTTGACGGGCAACCGCGCTACGGGCCATCGGGATCACTTCCACCGGCAGCGGGAAATTACCCAGGATATCGACCTGCTTGGAGGCATCAGCGATGCAGATGAACTTGTCCGCAACGGAGGCGATGATTTTTTCACGCGTCAGCGCTGCACCACCGCCTTTGATCATCTGCATATGGCCGTTAATCTCATCCGCGCCATCAACGTAAATACCCAGACGGTCTACTTCGTTCAGATCGAAAACGGTAATGCCGAGGCTTTTCAGCTTTTCCGTGGAAGCATCAGAGCTGGATACTGCACCTTCGATTTGTCCTTTCATCGTGCCCAGCGCATCGATAAAGTGCGCCGCCGTCGACCCGGTACCAACACCGACAATCGTACCCGGCTGTACATACTGGAGTGCGGCCCATCCTACTGCTTTTTTCAGTTCATCCTGCGTCATGATCGTTTTGCCTGTGGTGTGAAAACTTAGGCCGCATTATAGAACACGTGAGGTGGAATTCGTCTGTCACAAAGGGAAAATTGTGTCATAGTGCAGAATAAGCCAAATTAAGGAGTCAGCCAGAGCGATGAAACGTCCGGACTACAGAACACTACAGGCACTTGATGCAGTTATTCGTGAACGAGGTTTTGAGCGCGCAGCGCAAAAGCTTTGCATCACGCAGTCCGCCGTATCACAGCGTATCAAACAGCTTGAAAATATGTTCGGCCAGCCGCTGCTGGTACGTACCGTCCCCCCTCGTCCAACCGAGCAAGGGCAAAAGCTTCTCGCCCTGCTGCGTCAGGTTGAACTACTGGAAGATGAATGGCTGGGTGACGAACAAACGGGCTCCACACCGCTACTGCTCTCTCTGGCGGTCAACGCCGACAGTCTGGCAACCTGGCTGCTGCCTGCCCTGGCCCCCGTATTAGCAGATTCCCCTATCCGTCTGAATTTGCAGGTTGAAGATGAAACCCGTACCCAGGAGCGCCTGCGTCGTGGTGAAGTGGTTGGCGCGGTCAGTATCCAACCTCAAGCGCTGCCGAGCTGCCTTGTCGATCAGTTAGGTGCTCTGGATTACCTGTTTGTCGGTTCAAAAGCCTTTGCCGAGCGCTACTTCCCTAATGGTGTGACCCGTGCTGCACTGCTCAAAGCACCAGCAGTAGCGTTCGACCATCTGGACGATATGCATCAGGCGTTCCTGCAGCAAAACTTTGATCTGCCGCCGGGCAGCGTACCGTGCCATATCGTCAACTCATCCGAAGCGTTTGTGCAGCTTGCGCGGCAAGGTACTACCTGCTGCATGATCCCACATCTGCAAATTGAGAAAGAGTTGAAAAGTGGAGAGCTGATTGATTTGACACCGGGGCTGTATCAGCGCCGGATGCTCTACTGGCACCGTTTTGCGCCGGAAAGCCGCATGATGCGCAACGTCACCGATGCGTTACTGGCGTACGGACATAAGGTGTTGAGACAGGATTAAAAAATAAGCCGGGTGGCGGCTTCGCCTACCCGGCCTACTGGTTACTGAGCGGGCTTTTGAGTCGGTTCCAGCTGGAACACCACATCAACCTGATCGTCGAACTGAATCGTCGGCTGCTCGTAAGTTTCCTGAGCAGATACTGGCGCCGCATCGGCTTTCATCATCCGTACCATCGGGCTTGGCTGATAGTTTGAGACGTGGTAACGCACGCTGTAAACCGGGCCGAGCTTGCTGTTAAAGCCAGCGGCCAGCTGCTGCGCCTGATGCATCGCATCATCAATCGCCGCTTTACGTGCTTCGTCTTTGTATTTCTCCGGTTGCGCAACGCCCAGCGACACAGAGCGAATTTCGTTCAGCCCCGCCTTCAGCGCGCCATCCAGTAATGCATTCAGCTTGTCCAGTTGACGCACCGTCACTTCGACAGTACGCACCGCACGGTAGCCTTTCAGAATGCTTTTGCCGTTCTGGTAGTCGTAATCGGGTTGAGTACGCAGGTTAGCGGAGTTGATATCTTTTTTACCTACACCGTTCTGCTCAAGAAAAGAGAGATATTGCGCAACACGATCGTCAGCCTGCTTCTTGGCAGATGCCGCATCTTTCGCAGCCACATTGACTTCAATCGCCAGGGTTGCAACATCCGGTACCGCATCCACACTTGCGGTGCCTGAAGTGACGATGTGCGGACCATCTGGCAGTTCACTTGCCTGCACCGACACCGCACCTAAACTCACTAATGCCGCCAGGGCCATCACTTTAAACTTCACTGTCATTCCTCCATGTTGCGAAGAGTGCCCCAACAACAGGGCGCATGCCAGCAAGCTTAGCGGGTCTTGTTCAGTTGTCCATAAGACAATGGCTTAGTTGAACAATTCCTGGACATGATGAATGCCCTCTTTTGCCAACTGGAAGGCAATAAACCACATCACGAGACCCACCAGTGTGTTGATGATCCGCTGCGCTTTAGCGGTGCGAAGACGAGGGGCCAGCCACGCCGCCAGGATCGCAAGACCGAAGAACCAGAGGAAAGAGGCGCTGACCGTGCCAAGCGCAAACCAGCGCTTCGGCTCAACATCCAGCTGTCCGCCCAGGCTCCCCAGCACCACAAAAGTATCGAGATAAACGTGCGGGTTAAGCCAGGTAACCGCCAGCATGGTGACGATGATCTTCCAGCGCCCCTGCTTCATGACTTCAGCGCTTGCCAGTTCAAGATTGCTGCTCATGGCCGTTTTCAGTGCACCAAAACCGTACCACAGCAGAAACGCCACGCCGCCCCAGGTAACCAACGCAAGAAGCCAGGGTGACTGCATCAGCAATGCACTACCACCAAAAATACCGGCGCAAATCAGCAGCAGATCGCTTACCGCGCACAGTAGGGCAATCATCAGATGGTACTGACGGCGGATGCCCTGATTCATCACGAACGCATTTTGTGGGCCAAGCGGAAGGATCATGGCCGCACCTAAGGCAAGCCCTTGAAAGTAATAGGATAACATGACGCAATTCTCACAGTGTTGTTCTGGAAGCAGACTATACTGTGCGAATCACATTAGAGGAAATTGATAATATTAATTGGGGATTAGTCGTGCTTATAAAAATAAAGCCCGGTGGCGCTAGCGCTTACCGGGCCTGGTGGTGAAGTTATTCTGCTTCTTTGACTTTTTTGACGTTTACGTCCATCTGTGGATACGGGAAGCTGATGCCGTTAGCATCGAACTCACGTTTGATACGCTCCAGCACATCCCAGTAAACGTTTTGCAGATCGCTACTTTTGCTCCAGATACGCACCACAAAGTTAATGGATGAAGCGCCCAGTTCGTTCAGACGTACAGTCTGCTCTTTGTCTTTCAGAATGCGATCGTCTGAGGCAATGATATTGGCGATCAGTGATTTAACCTGATCGATATCGGAATCATATGCCACGCTGATGATCAGCTCATTTCGGCGCACTGGTTCGCGGGAAAAGTTGATGATGTTGCCGGCAATGATTTTCCCGTTTGGGACAACAACGATACGGCCATCAACGGTACGCAGGGTGGTAGAAAAAATCTGTACCTGCAGTACCGTCCCGGCAATCCCACCAAGATCAACGTACTCCCCGGAGCGGAATGGACGGAAGGTGACCAGCAGTACACCAGCGGCCAGGTTCGAAAGCGAGCCCTGCAACGCAAGACCAATAGCCAGACCTGCCGCACCAAGCACGGCAATTACCGATGCGGTCTGTACGCCGACACGTCCCAGCGCTGCAATTAGCGTAAACGCGATAATACCGTAACGCACCAGTGCAGAGAGGAAATCTGCAACCGTGGCATCAATGTTCCGGGCGCGCATCACGCGGTTAACGGTGTTTGATACGATACGAGCCACGATCATCCCGACGATGAGGATGGCAATAGCCGCTACGATGTTTACGGCGTAGCTCAGCAGCAACTCCTGGTTACGCACCAGCCAGGTACCGGCGTTATTGATGCTGTCTACGACATCGAGTTGTTCCATTTATTCTTCCTTTTGTTAAACCAAAACACAAAAATCCATCCCCCATGGAGACAGGCAGGTCAGTAA
The DNA here is from genome assembly GCF_036663495.1 of Enterobacter sp. 342. NCBI lineage: Bacteria > Pseudomonadati > Pseudomonadota > Gammaproteobacteria > Enterobacterales > Enterobacteriaceae > Enterobacter > Enterobacter sp. 342. The sequence goes on along the minus strand of NZ_JAWUEI010000007.1, from coordinate 62,435 downwards.
AGGGTAAACAAAAAGCACTGGTTTTGCCAAACAGATCACAAAAACCGGTATAGCAGGCTCTTGAAAAGGCATAAAAAAAGGCCCGCATTTGCGGGCCTTCTGATGCTGTTAGCAGCTCAAATTACAGAACGTCAACCGCGTTCAGTTCTTTGAAAGCCTGCTCCAGACGAGTCACCATGGAAGTCTGCGCTGCGCGCAGCCATACGCGTGGATCGTAGTATTTCTTGTTCGGCTGGTCTTCGCCTTTCGGGTTGCCCAGCTGGCCCTGCAGGTAAGCTTCGTTAGTTTTGTAGTACTGCAGAATACCGTCCCAGGTTGCCCATTGGGTATCGGTATCAATGTTCATTTTCACTACACCGTAGCTTACGGAATCTTTGATTTCCTGAGCAGAAGAACCGGAACCGCCGTGGAAGACGAAGTTCAGGCTGTTGTGCGGCAGGTTGTGTTTCTTAGACACATATTCCTGAGAATCACGCAGGATAGTTGGGGTCAGAACCACGTTACCTGGTTTGTAAACGCCGTGTACGTTACCGAAGGACGCTGCGATGGTGAAGCGTGGGCTGATTTTGCTCAGCTCGGTATAAGCGTAATCAACATCTTCTGGCTGGGTGTACAGTGCAGAAGCGTCCATGTGGCTGTTGTCCACGCCGTCTTCTTCACCACCGGTGCAACCCAGTTCGATTTCCAGGGTCATGTCCATTTTGGCCATGCGCGCCAGGTATTTGGAGCAGATTTCGATGTTTTCGTGCAGTGACTCTTCAGACAGGTCGATCATGTGAGAAGAGAACAGTGGCTTACCGGTAGCAGCAAAGTGTTTTTCACCCGCGTCCAGCAGACCGTCGATCCACGGCAGCAGTTTCTTCGCGCAGTGGTCAGTGTGCAGGATAACTGGAACACCGTAGTGTTCAGCCATCTGGTGTACGTGGTGCGCACCAGAGATAGCACCCAGGATTGCAGCACCCTGAGGAACGTCAGTTTTCACGCCTTTACCTGCGATGAACGCAGCACCACCGTTAGAGAACTGAACGATTACCGGTGCTTTAACTTTTGCAGCGGCTTCCAGTACGGCGTTGATGGAGTCGGTACCTACGCAGTTAACTGCTGGCAGAGCGAAGTTGTTTTCTTTAGCTACCTGGAACACTTTCTGTACGTCATCACCAGTGATAACGCCAGGTTTTACGAAATCAAAAATTTTAGACATGTTGCTTAGTCCTGTATCTTCGGCCGTTAGAAAAGGTGCGAGCTCTTAAAAGCGCGCTGAAAATTGGGCAGGTTTCCCTGCCCTTGAATGGCTTACTTCTTAGCGCGCTCTTCGAGCATTGCTACTGCTGGCAGTACTTTGCCTTCCACGAATTCGAGGAATGCACCGCCACCAGTGGAGATGTAGGAGATCTTGTCAGCGATACCGAACAGGTCGATTGCCGCCAGGGTGTCACCACCACCTGCGATAGAGAACGCTTCGCTGTCTGCAATAGCGTTAGCAACGATTTCAGTCCCTTTGCGGAAGTTCGGGAATTCGAACACGCCAACAGGACCGTTCCACAGGATGGTTTTTGCGTTTTTCAGGATTTCAGCCAGTTTCTGTGCAGAAACGTCGCCCAGGTCCAGAATTTGCTCTTCGTCTTTGATGTCGTTTACAGACTTCAGGGTCGCCGTTGCAGTTTCAGAGAACTCAGTGGCAACACGAACGTCTGTTGGAACTGGAATATCACAGGTGCTCAGCAGGCGTTTAGCTTCGTCAACCAGGTCTGCTTCGTACAGGGATTTACCCACGTTGTGGCCTTGAGCGGCAACGAAGGTGTTCGCGATGCCACCGCCAACGATCAGCTGGTCAGCAATTTTAGACAGGGAGTCCAGAACAGTCAGTTTGGTAGAAACTTTAGAACCACCAACGATAGCAACCATTGGACGAGCAGGTTCTTTCAGTGCTTTACCCAGCGCTTCCAGTTCGTCAGCCAGCAGAGGACCTGCACAGGCTACGTCTGCGAATTTACCGATACCGTGGGTAGAAGCCTGCGCACGGTGAGCAGTACCGAAGGCATCCATTACGAATACGTCGCACAGTGCAGCGTATTTTTTGGACAGTGCTTCGTCGTCTTTCTTCTCGCCTTTGTTGAAGCGAACGTTTTCCAGAACAACCAGTTCACCGGCAGCAACGTCAACGCCGTCCAGGTAATCTTTCACCAGGCGAACCGGGTTGGACAGTTTGTCTTTCAGGTAATTAACAACTGGCAGCAGAGAGAACTCTTCGTTGTACTCGCCTTCGGTTGGACGACCCAGGTGGGAGGTTACCATCACTTTAGCGCCCTGCTTCAGAGCCAGTTCGATGGTTGGCAGAGATGCACGGATACGCGCGTCGCTGGTCACTTTACCATCTTTAACCGGTACGTTCAGATCAGCACGGATGAAAACGCGTTTACCAGCCAGATCCAGATCGGTCATCTTAATTACAGACATGGTGAATCCTCTCGTTGATTCTTAAAGTTTTGCAGACGCACAATGCGTCTTACCTGAAACCTTGAGCGGCCATTGCTAACGTAGTGTCGAGCATTCGGTTAGCAAAGCCCCATTCGTTATCACACCAGACCAGCGTCTTGATAAGGTGTGCGCCACTGACGCGTGTTTGAGTGCCATCAACGATGGCGCTGTGCGGGTCGTGGTTAAAATCTACTGAGACCAACGGCAATTCCGTATAGTCAACTATACCATGAAATGCACCCAGTGCCGCTTTTTGCAGCAACATGTTGACTTCACTGGCTTTTACCGGTTTTTTCACCGTCACACTAAGGTCGATTGCGGTGACGTTAATCGTCGGAACGCGCACGGCAATCGCTTCAAAACGGTCATTAAACTGCGGGAAAATACGTGTGATCCCTGCTGCCAGTTTTGTGTCCACCGGAATGATTGACTGGCTCGCCGCGCGAGTGCGTCGTAAATCCGGATGGTAGGCGTCGATCACCTGCTGATCGTGCATGGCGGAGTGAATCGTGGTCACTGTGCCGGATTCAATGCCATATGCATCGTCTAACAGTTTAATGACCGGAATAATGCAGTTAGTGGTACAGGAAGCGTTGGAGACAATGCGATGTTCAGCTTGCAGCTCATGCTGATTGACGCCAAACACGACAGTCGCGTCGAGATCGTTGCTGCCGGGATGAGAAAACAGGACTTTTTTCGCACCTGCTGCCAGATGGGCTTCACCATGTTCGCGGCTGCCATACACGCCGGTACAGTCAAGCACCACATCCACACCCAATTCACGCCAGGGTAGCCCGGTAATGCTGTTCTCATGCAGCACACGGATAGCGTCATCACCCACAAAAAGCTGATCTCTTTCCTGGCGTACATCCCAGGCAAAGCGTCCGTGGCTGGTGTCATATTTCAACAAATGCGCCATGCCCGTAGCATCCGCCAGTTCATTGATTGCCACCACGGTCATTTCCGCCCGACGTCCGGATTCATACAAAGCACGAACCACATTACGTCCGATGCGACCGAAGCCATTAATCGCTACGCGTACGGTCATAGATCTCCTGCAAAGCTATCCCTGGGTTTGAGGTGGCTGAAAGAGTAATCCAGCTACGCCCGAAGGGGAATCCTTGCTGTCACAAACTGCGATTGATTGGTCAATTGTCGAACATTTAATCGACTGAAACGCTTCAGCAAGAATAAGCGAATCGGGGAATAAAAGGAATGTCTGTCCAGATGAATAAGCGAGCTATATGACTTGCGTCACATTTTAGGTGGAATAATTTACGACGAGGTAAAAGCAAAACGGTAACCGAGAGGTTACCGTTTTTAGTGTTTGCACCCTCTCCCTGTGGGAGAGGGCCGGGGTGAGGGCATCAGCCCGCACCGTACAAACGATTACAGCAGTTCTTTCGCTTTCGCTACAACGTTCTCAACGGTGAAGCCGAACTCTTCGAACAGCAGCTCTGCCGGTGCAGACTCACCGAAGGTGGTCATACCGACGATTGCGCCATTCAGGCCCACATATTTGAACCAGTAGTCAGCAATACCCGCTTCTACTGCCACACGAGCGGTAACCGCTTTAGGCAGTACGGACTCACGGTATGCAGCATCCTGCTTGTCGAACGCATCGGTAGACGGCATGGAGACCACTCGCGCTTTAACGCCTTCGGCAGACAGTTTGTCCCATGCCGCAACAGCCAGCTCAACTTCAGAACCGGTGGCGATGAAGATCAGCTCTGGCTGACCTGCACAATCTTTCAGTACGTAACCACCGCGAGCGATGTTCGCCAACTGCTCTGGAGTACGATCCTGCTGTGCCAGGTTCTGGCGGGAGAGGATCAGTGCGGTTGGGCCGTCCTGACGCTCAACACCGTATTTCCACGCCACTGCGGATTCAACCTGGTCACATGGACGCCATGTGCTCATGTTTGGAGTCACACGCAGAGAAGCCACCTGCTCTACCGGCTGGTGAGTTGGACCATCTTCGCCCAGACCGATGGAGTCGTGGGTATAGACCATCACCTGACGCTGTTTCATCAGCGCAGCCATACGTACGGCGTTACGTGCGTACTCTACAAACATCAGGAAGGTAGAGGTATAAGGCAGGAAACCACCGTGCAGGGAGATACCGTTAGCAATTGCCGTCATACCGAATTCACGTACACCATAATGGATGTAGTTACCGGCAGTATCTTCGTTGATCGCTTTAGAACCGGACCACAGGGTCAGGTTAGAAGGCGCCAGGTCAGCAGAGCCGCCCAGGAATTCAGGCAACAGTGGGCCAAATGCTTCAATCGCATTCTGAGACGCTTTACGGCTGGCGATTTTAGATGGGTTCGCCTGCAGCTTAGCGATAAACTCGTTCGCTTTCGCATCGAAGTCAGACGGCATATCGCCTTTCATGCGACGGGTGAACTCAGCAGCTTCCTGTGGGAAGGCTTTAGCATACGCAGCGAATTTCTCGTTCCATGCGGCTTCTTTCGCCTGACCTGCTTCTTTGGCATCCCACTGAGCATAAATGTCAGATGGGATTTCGAATGCCGGGTGTTTCCAGCCCAGCGCTTCACGCGTCAGTGCAATTTCCGCGTCGCCCAGTGGCGCACCGTGGGAATCGTGGGTACCGGCTTTGTTCGGTGAACCGAAGCCGATAATGGTTTTGCACATCAGCAGGGATGGTTTGTCAGTAACAGCGCGCGCTTCTTCTACTGCACGTTTAATCGAGTCAGCATCGTGGCCATCAACACCACGCACAACGTGCCAGCCGTAGGCTTCAAAACGTTTAGCGGTGTCATCGGTGAACCAGCCCTCAACGTGACCGTCAATGGAGATACCATTGTCGTCGTAGAATGCAACCAGTTTGCCCAGTTTCAGGGTACCCGCCAGGGAGCACACTTCGTGAGAAATGCCTTCCATCATGCAGCCATCACCCATGAACGCGTAGGTGAAGTGGTCTACGATGTCGTGGCCAGGACGGTTGAACTGCGCCGCCAGGGTCTTCTCAGCAATCGCCATACCCACAGCGTTCGCAATACCCTGTCCCAGTGGACCGGTTGTGGTTTCAACACCAGCGGTGTAACCCACTTCCGGGTGACCTGGAGTTTTGGAGTGCAGCTGACGGAAGTTTTTCAGCTCTTCAATCGGCAGATCGTAGCCAGTGAGGTGCAGCAGGCTATAGATCAGCATAGAGCCGTGGCCGTTGGACAGCACGAAACGGTCGCGGTCAGCCCATGCCGGGTTCTGCGGGTTGTGGTTCAGGAAATCACGCCACAGGACTTCGGCGATATCAGCCATACCCATAGGGGCCCCTGGGTGGCCGGATTTGGCTTTCTGTACTGCGTCCATGCTCAGCGCACGAATAGCATTAGCAAGCTCTTTACGTGAGGACATTTTAACTCCAGATCGGACTGTTAAAGGCCATGCCCTTGACGACAGCGCGTTTTGGGCTACGCCGGAAAAAAGTGCCAACAATGTAACCCAAGCGGCATGCCATGTACATGGAGCATTCTTTTGCAGCTTAAGAAATCTCTGGATCATGCTCGCATGTTGCGCAATCTGCTCGCCCGGCCCCGTAGATATTCCTTATACTTAGCCCGACCCCGGCTTCGTTGCCGGTGTACTTTTCGGATTTTATTCAGATTAACGAGTACGGAAGCAACCTCATGAAAATGCGTGCAATAGTGCTGGCCCTGGGAACAACGCTCCTGTTGAGTGGCTGTCAGAATATGGATTCTAACGGCCTGATGACCTCAGGCGCAGAAGCTTTTCAGGCTTATTCCCTGAGCGACGCGCAGGTAAAAGCGCTGAGCGACCAGGCCTGTAAAGATATGGACGGAAAAGCCACACTTGCCCCTGCTAACAGTACCTACACGCAGCGTCTGAATAAGATTGCTTCCGCGCTGGGCGATAACATCAACGGCCAGCCGGTAAACTACAAGGTTTACATGGCCAAAGACGTGAACGCTTTCGCAATGGCGAACGGTTGTATCCGCGTCTATAGCGGGCTGATGGATATGATGACTGACAACGAAGTTGAAGCGGTGATCGGCCATGAAATGGGCCACGTTGCGCTCGGCCACGTGAAGAAAGGGATGCAAGTTGCCTTAGGTACCAATGCTATTCGCGCAGCGGCGGCTTCAGCGGGCGGTATTGTTGGTAGCCTGTCGCAGTCTCAGCTTGGCGATGTCGGAGAAAAGCTGGTTAATTCTCAGTTCTCCCAGCGTCAGGAGTCCGAAGCGGATGACTACTCCTACGATCTGTTGCGCAAACGTGGCATTAATCCATCAGGTTTAGCCACCAGCTTCGAAAAACTGGCCAAACTGGAAGCAGGGCGTCAAAGCTCAATGTTTGATGATCACCCAGCCTCAGAAGAGCGCGCGCAGCATATTCGCGACCGTATGGCCGCAGACGGAATTAAATAATTTCAGAAGGAAGCTGTTTTACCTCCTTTTAAAAAGCATAAAAAAGCCCTCACCAGCTGGTGAGGGCTTTTACTTAACCGCTAAACTTACTCGCCTTTTTTCGCAGCCTGGATGTAGAGCATTTCCAGTGCCAGCGTCGCCGCAGCCAGAGCGGTAATTTCGGACTGATCGTAAGCCGGAGCCACTTCCACTACGTCCATCCCGACGATGTTCAGATCTTTCAGACCACGAACCAGTTTGATGGCACGGTCAGAAGTCAGGCCGCCGATCACCGGGGTACCGGTACCCGGAGCAAACGCTGGATCCAGACAATCGATATCGAAGGTCAGGTAGACCGGCATGTCACCCACGATCTGCTTCACCTGTGCAATGATGTCGTCAACACCGCGATCGTTTACCTGGCAGGCATCCAGCACGGTAAAGCCGTTATCTTTATCGAACTCAGTACGAATACCGATCTGCACGGAGTGGTTTGGATCGATAAGACCTTCGTTTGGCGCGGTAAAGAACATAGTGCCGTGATCAAATTCACAGCCGTTCGCATAAGTGTCTGTATGGGCATCAAAGTGCACCAGCGCCATTTTACCGAAGTGTTTTGCGTGCGCACGCAGCAGTGGCAGAGTCACAAAATGGTCACCACCGAAGGAGAGCATACGCTTACCTGCTGCCAGCAGCTTCTCGGCGTGCGCCTGGAGTTTTTCGCTCATCTCACGCGCGTCGCCAAAAGCGTAAACCAGGTCACCACAGTCAACTACGTTAAGGCGCTCACGCATGTCGAAGTTCCACGGGAAGCGATTGTGCTCCCAGGCCAGGTTAGTCGATACCTGACGGATGGCTGCCGGGCCATGACGCCCACCAGCACGGCCAGAGGTAGCCATATCAAATGGCACGCCAGTGATAACCCAGTCGGCATCGCTGTCGTACGGCTGGAAGTTCATCGGAAGGCGTAAAAAACCAAACGCGTTAGATACCAGAGAGTTATCGTACTGATGACCTAAAGTGCTCATGTCCTGACCTCTTTTAAAGTCGATACATTAAAAACAGATGAAAAAAAATCCCCTCCGCGTCGTTAAACCCGACGAGGAAGGGATTGATTCGTAAATAGCATATTGGGGCGAATTATCACCGTTAATTCATACGGGTTCAAGAGAGTATAGGTGATGGAGCGGTCTTTGCCCCTCACCTCACCCCTCTCCCCATGGGAGAGGGAAAAAGATCTTACTCGTCTTCCAGGTAGGTGTACCCGTACAGACCCGCTTCAAACTCTTCCAGGAACTGCTGCTGTAGTGCATCGTCCAGACCGGTGTTTTTCACCTGATCGCGGAACTGGGTTAGCAACGTTTTCGGATCCAGCTGAACGTATTCCAGCATGTCCGCCACGGTGTCGCCTTCGTCAGACAACTCCACTTCCACACTTCCGTCAGGGAAGACAAACACGTCAACCGCTTCAGTATCACCGAACAGGTTGTGCATGTTACCGAGGATCTCCTGGTATGCCCCGACCATGAAGAAGCCCAACATTGGCGGGTTCTCTGGGTCGTATTCTGGCATTGGCATGGTAGTCGCAATACCATCGCCATCCACGTAGTGGTCGATAGCACCGTCGGAATCACAGGTGATGTCCAGCAGCACCGCACGACGTTCCGGAGCATGGTTCAACCCTTCCAGCGGCAGAACCGGGAACAGTTGATCGATACCCCAGGCATCCGGCATCGACTGGAACAGGGAGAAGTTGACGTAAATCTTGTCCGCCATACGTTCCTGCAGCTCGTCGATAATCGGACGGTGCGCGCGGTTGCTCGGGTCGAGCTGTTTCTGCACTTCATGGCACATGTTCAGATAGAGCTGTTCGGCCCACGCGCGCTCCTGCAGGCTAAAGTTACCTGAAGAGTAGCCAACGTGAATATCGTGCAGATCCATCTGGCTGTCGTGCAGCCACTCACGCAGGGAACGGCGCGTACCCGGTTCGTGCATCTCCTGCCAGGTTTCCCACATATTTTGCAGGGAACGAGGTGCATCAGCCTGCGGCGGCGTGGCTTCGGAAATTTCGCTACGCTCTACGCCGATAATGTTGGACACCAGCACCGTATGGTGCGCGGTTACTGCGCGGCCAGATTCAGTGATCACCGTCGGATGCGGCAAACCGTGTTCTTCACACGCATCGCCAATCGCCCAGATGATGTTGTTAGCATATTCGTTCAGGCCGTAGTTCACAGAGCAGTCGGACTGAGAACGCGTGCCTTCATAGTCCACACCCAGGCCGCCGCCCACGTCAAAGCACTGAATATTGACGCCGAGCTTGTGCAGCTCAACGTAAAAACGCGCGGACTCACGCACGCCGGTGGCGATGTCGCGAATGTTAGCCATCTGCGAACCGAGGTGGAAGTGCAGCAGCTGAATGCTGTCCAGACGACCGCGCTCACGCAGAATTTCTACCAGTTGCAGAACCTGGTTTGCCGCAAGGCCGAATTTGGATTTTTCGCCGCCGGAAGACTGCCATTTACCGGACCCCTGCGAGGCCAGACGCGCACGCACACCCAGGCGAGGCACCACATTCAGACGCTCGGCTTCTTCCAGCACAATAGCGATTTCGGTCATCTTCTCGATAACCAGGTAGACCTTATGGCCCATCTTCTCGCCAATCAGCGCCAGACGAATGTATTCACGGTCTTTATAGCCGTTACAGACGATTACAGAACGGGTCATGCCCGCATGCGCCAGCACGGCCATCAGCTCTGCTTTTGAGCCCGCTTCCAGGCCCAGCGGTTCACCGGAGTGGATCAAAGATTCAATCACGCGGCGGTGCTGATTTACCTTGATAGGGTAAACCAGGAAGTAGTCGCCTTTATAACCATAGGATTCACGCGCACGTTTGAACGCGGCGTTAATCGAACGCAGACGATGTTGCAGGATCTGCGGGAAGCAGAACAGTGCAGGCAAACGCTGGCCCTGTGCTTCGCGGGCTTTCACCAGTTTGGCGAGATCCACGCGCGCTTCAGGGACGTCGGGATCCGGGCAGACGCTGATGTGGCCCAGTTCGTTGACGTCGTAGTAGTTATTGCCCCACCAGGCAATATTGTAAGTGCGCAGCATCTTGCTGGCTTCCTGGGAGCTCATCGCAACCTCCTGCATAGAACGTAGTACACCCTGTTCGCCCGCTGACGAAGGCGAAAAAGAAGACATGTCGTCAGACATAGCGAACCTCAACTCTTTGTATTAAGTGTAAAACAGTTGACTACTATCGCAGCGTTATACGGCGATAACAACCCATAAACGGCTCCGTTTCCCAGCAGAGTATGCTGAAATCCAGACCGTGCGACCGGTTTCTTATTCATATCATTGTAAAACACGTATCCGAACTCTGTATGACAAGGTTCGGCGAAACCACGAGAAAACTCTTGTATTAACAAGAGCGCCCTTGTTCAGTTTTCACAAAGCGTTACCGGCCCTGGAATCCTGAGAAGCGCCGAGATGGGTATAACATCGGCAGGTTTGCAGACTAGAAATGCGGGTTGCGGGAATCAAATGCGCGCCAGAACGGCTGCGCTGAATTAGCGGAAAACGATGGTTCATTATCTCGTATCACCTCCACGGCCGCTCCTGCTGAAACGGACCACAAGCCAAAGCTAAAAGTTCACTGCTTAACCCGGCTGGAAGTGGCGACACGATGAGTTCATCGAGCGCTTTTTTTGTATGAGCCGCGCGCCGCGTTTTATACCGAGAAGGGGGCTAAAAAGCAAAACAAAAATGCGCGTGTTGCCAGTACCGTCAGGAAAAATTTCCAGTAGCCTTTTCAACTCAGCGAGAGGTTAGTCAAAAAAAACTGGAAATCGGGTGAAGAAGTGACCTAAAATAGACGTCCAGATGTTAATCCATCCATACTGATTAACACTCAGACTGCCAGTGTCAAAAACCTGCAGGCCTTGGTAGAATTATCTCCTTTGGCTATTCTACACAGCAGCTTGAGCTAACCAAATTCCTCTTAGGTGAAATAAAACATGGCAAAACACCTGTTTACGTCCGAGTCCGTATCAGAAGGACATCCTGATAAAATTGCTGACCAAATCTCCGATGCGGTGCTGGATGCGATCCTGACCCAGGATCCAAAAGCGCGCGTGGCGTGTGAAACCTATGTCAAAACCGGCATGGTTCTGGTTGGCGGTGAGATCACCACCAGCGCATGGGTTGATATCGAAGAGATCACCCGTAACACGGTGCGTGAAATCGGTTATGTCCATTCTGATATGGGCTTTGATGCCAACTCCTGCGCGGTACTGAGTGCAATTGGCAAACAGTCTCCAGACATCAACCAGGGCGTGGACCGTGCCGATCCGCTGGAACAGGGCGCGGGCGACCAGGGTCTGATGTTCGGTTATGCAACCAACGAAACTGACGTGCTGATGCCAGCACCTGTGACCTACGCACACCGTCTGGTGCAGCGTCAGGCTGAAGTGCGTAAAAACGGCACCCTGCCGTGGCTGCGCCCGGATGCGAAAAGCCAGGTCACCTTCCAGTACGACGATGGCAAAATCGTCGGTATCGACGCGGTAGTTCTGTCTACCCAGCATTCCGAAGAGATTGACCAGAAATCCCTGCAAGAAGCAGTGATGGAAGAGATCATCAAGCCAGTTCTGCCTGGTGAATGGCTGAGCTCAGCAACCAAATTCTTCATCAACCCAACCGGACGCTTTGTTATCGGCGGCCCAATGGGTGACTGCGGCCTGACTGGTCGTAAAATCATCGTTGATACTTACGGCGGCATGGCACGTCACGGTGGTGGTGCGTTCTCTGGTAAAGATCCATCAAAAGTTGACCGCTCTGCTGCGTATGCCGCGCGTTATGTTGCGAAAAACATCGTTGCTGCAGGTCTGGCTGACCGTTGTGAGATTCAGGTGTCCTACGCTATCGGCGTAGCTGAACCAACCTCCATCATGGTTGAAACCTTCGGTACTGAGAAAGTACCTTCAGAACAGCTGACTCTGCTGGTGCGTGAGTTCTTCGACCTGCGTCCATACGGTCTGATTCAGATGCTGGATCTGCTGCACCCTATCTACAAAGAAACCGCTGCATACGGTCACTTTGGTCGTGAACATTTCCCATGGGAAAAAACCGACAAAGCCGCTCTGCTGCGTGAAGCTGCCGGTCTGAAATAATCGACTGACGGCGTTAAACAGGCCAGCCTTTGTGCTGGCTTTTTTTTTGTCGGCTGGTAGCTCAAAACTGCACCCTATGTAATCGATTCCACCTCTATTTTCATGCTTTTCTTTCAGAACAATCTCTTTGCATGAGCATCTTTTTTCTGCCGTTACATTCCATTTAAGTTAAGTCTGAAATCTCGTCTTTCGTGATGCATATCACTCCGTTTACCTCTATATTTTCAAAGCGTTAATATTATTGACGATTACAAGTTAGTGTAACCGATTACACCATTGTGATTAATCTCACATATTTTTGCGGGTCACTCACCTACCCTTAATATCAATAAAACTGATAACCCAACTGGAGGGCATAATGCCTGACAATAAAAAACAGGGGCGTACGTCCAACAAGGCGATGACTTTCTTCGTCTGCTTCCTCGCCGCCCTGGCAGGATTACTCTTTGGCCTGGATATCGGCGTGATAGCCGGTGCGCTCCCCTTCATCACCGATGAGTTTCAGATAAGTGCCCACACTCAGGAATGGGTGGTGAGCTCCATGATGTTCGGCGCAGCGGTTGGTGCAGTCGGCAGCGGTTGGCTCTCCTTCAAACTGGGCCGTAAAAAAAGCCTGATGATCGGCGCTATCCTGTTCGTGGCCGGTTCACTGTTCTCGGCGGCGGCGCCAAACGTAGAAGTGCTGCTGGTTTCCCGCGTGCTGCTCGGCCTGGCCGTAGGGGTGGCGTCATATACCGCCCCACTCTACCTGTCTGAAATTGCACCGGAGAAAATCCGCGGCAGTATGATTTCCATGTACCAGTTGATGATCACCATCGGTATTTTGGGCGCGTACCTTTCTGATACCGCATTTAGCTACAGCGGCGCATGGCGCTGGATGCTCGGCGTGATCATCATCCCGGCCATTCTGTTGCTGATTGGCGTGTTCTTCCTGCCGGACAGCCCACGCTGGTTTGCCGCCAAACGCCGCTTCGTTGATGCAGAACGCGTGCTACTGCGCCTGCGTGATACCAGTGCAGAAGCGAAAAACGAGCTGGAAGAGATCCGCGAAAGCCTGAAAGTGAAACAGTCCGGCTGGGCGCTATTTAAAGAGAACAGCAACTTCCGCCGCGCGGTGTTCCTCGGCGTGCTGCTGCAGGTAATGCAACAGTTCACCGGGATGAATGTCATCATGTATTACGCGCCAAAAATCTTTGAACTGGCGGGTTACACCAATACCACCGAGCAGATGTGGGGTACCGTCATCGTGGGTCTGACCAACGTGCTGGCAACCTTTATCGCCATCGGCCTGGTTGACCGCTGGGGACGCAAACCAACGCTAACACTGGGCTTCCTGGTGATGGCTGTTGGGATGGGTGTGCTCGGCACCATGATGCATGTGGGCATTCACTCATCGTCAGCACAATACTTTGCCGTGGCCATGCTACTGATGTTCATCGTTGGTTTCGCGATGAGTGCAGGTCCACTGATCTGGGTGCTGTGCTCCGAAATTCAGCCGCTGAAAGGGCGTGATTTTGGTATCACTTGCTCAACCGCGACCAACTGGGTGGCAAACATGATTGTCGGCGCAACCTTCCTGACCATGCTCAACAGTCTGGGGAATGCCAACACATTCTGGGTCTACTCTGGTCTGAACCTGTTCTTTATTGTTCTGACTATCTGGCTGGTTCCAGAAACCAAACACGTTTCGCTGGAACATATAGAACGTAACCTGATGAAAGGTCGTCCGCTGCGCGAAATCGGCGCCCACGACTAATTCCCCTCACGGGGAGGTGCCCCTTGCACCTCCCCGCTTCGCGTTTTATGCTCTGCCCCTATGAAAGCACCCCGTCTCCCCATTGCCATCCAGCAAGCCGTTATGCGCAGCCTGCGGGAAAAACTCGCCCAGGCGAACCTGAAGCTCGGCCGCAATTATCCTGAACCCAAACTCGTCTACCAGCAGCGTGGAACCGCAGCGGGTACCGCGAGGCTGGAGTCTTACGAGATCCGCCTTAATCCGGTGTTAATGATGGAAAACCAGCAGGCGTTCATCGAGGAAGTGGTTCCGCACGAGCTGGCACACCTTCTGGTATGGAAACACTTTGGCCGCGTCGCACCTCACGGAAAAGAGTGGAAATGGATGATGGAAGCCGTGCTCGGTGTTCCGGCTCGCAGAACCCATCAGTTCGAGCTGGAATCAGTACGCCGCAATACCTACTCTTACCGCTGCCAGTGTCAGCAGCATCAGCTCACCGTTCGCCGTCACAATCGCGTGGTGCGAGGCGAAGCAACCTACCGCTGTGTCAAATGTGGCGAACCGCTGATCGCGGAATAATCAGCTGAACTTTCAGGAACTTTTCTGATCTGACTGATTGCATACAGGAACAACATTCGTTACGTTGCGGGCTCGTTTTGACACGGAGTGTAAGATGTCCCGTAATTTCTCTCTCGCGGTCGCTTTTCTGACGACGGCGCTCTCAGGCCATGCACTGGCCGACGGTATCAATAGTTTCTCTCAGGCTAAAGCCGCAGGTGTAAAAGTTAACGCGGACGTTCCCGGTGATTTTTATTGTGGCTGTAAGATTAACTGGCAGGGTAAAAAAGGGATCGTTGACCTGGAGTCCTGCGGCTATAAAGTGCGTAAAAACGAGAATCGAGCCAGCCGCATCGAATGGGAACATGTGGTGCCGGCATGGCAGTTTGGCCACCAGCGTCAGTGCTGGCAGGATGGCGGACGTAAAAACTGCGCCAGCGACCCGGTTTATCGCCAGATGGAAAGCGATATGCATAACCTGCAACCCGCCGTGGGTGAAGTGAATGGCGACCGCGGCAACTTTATGTACAGCCAGTGGAACGGTGGCGAAGGCCAGTACGGACAGTGCGGTATGAAGGTTGATTTCAAAGAGAAAGTTGCCGAGCCTCCAGCCCGCGCGCGCGGCAGTATCGCCCGCACCTACTTCTATATGCGTGACCGTTACGACCTCAACCTTTCGCGTCAGCAAACCCAACTGTTCAATGCATGGGATAAGCAATACCCGGTAACGGAGTGGGAATGCCAGCGCGACGAACGTATCGCCAGAGTTCAGGGGAATCATAACCCTTATGTCCAGCGGGCTTGCCAGGCGCAAAAGAGCTAACCTACACTAGCGGCAATTCGCTTACATCGCATGACTAATGGAATTTCTGACTATGCGCATTCCTCGCATCTACCACCCTGAACTGATTACCGCAGGTCGCGAAATCGCCCTGTCTGATGAAGCCGCCAACCACGTTGGCCGTGTGCTGCGCATGGGTGCAGGCCAGGCCATACTGCTATTTGACGGATCTAATCAGGTTTTCGACGCCGAAATCACGCGAGCGGATAAGAAAAGTGTGCACGTAAATGTGCTGCGTGGCGAAGTGGATGACCGTGAATCGCCGCTGCATATTCATTTAGGCCAGGTGATGTCGCGCGGTGAAAAGATGGAATTCACCATCCAGAAATCGATTGAACTGGGTGTAAGCCTCATTACGCCACTTTTTTCTGAGCGCTGTGGCGTTAAACTGGATGCGGAACGTCTGAACAAAAAGATCCAGCAATGGCAGAAAATCGCCATTGCTGCCTGTGAACAGAGTGGCCGCAACCGTATTCCGGAGATCCGCCCGGCGATGGCTCTGGAGGACTGGTGTGCTGAAGAAGAGAACGGGCTGAAGCTCAATCTTCATCCACGCGCCAGCGCCAGTATCAATACGCTGCCGCTGCCCGTTGAACGTGTACGCCTGTTGATTGGCCCGGAAGGCGGCCTGTCGGCCGACGAAATAGCGATGACGGCACGTTACCAGTTTACTGATATTCTGTTGGGACCTCGCGTTCTGCGCACTGAGACAACGGCACTCACGGCCATTACCGCGCTACAGGTACGGTTTGGCGATCTGGGTTGAAGCATTAACGGAGAAGCACATGATAAAGCTCGGCATCGTGATGGACCCCATCGCAAACATTAATATCAAGAAAGATTCCAGCTTCGCAATGCTGCTGGAAGCACAGCGTCGCGGCTATGAACTCCACTACATGGAGATGAACGATCTTTATCTGATCAACGGTGAAGCTCGCGCACGCACCCGCATCGTTAACGTCGAGCAGAACTACGACAAATGGTATGAATTCGGCACCGAGCAGGATATCCAGCTTGCCGATCTTAATGTCATCCTGATGCGTAAAGATCCGCCGTTCGACACCGAATACATCTACTGCACCTACATTCTTGAGCGTGCCGAAGAGAAAGGCACCCTGATCGTCAACAAACCGCAGAGCCTGCGCGACTGTAACGAGAAGCTCTACACCGCCTGGTTCTCTGACCTGACGCCGGAAACCCTGGTAACCCGCAGCAAAGCGCAGCTGAAAGAATTCTGGCAAAAGCACGGCGATATCATCATGAAACCGCTGGATGGGATGGGTGGTGCGTCAATCTTCCGCGTGAAAGAAAGCGACCCGAATATTGGTGTAATTGCTGAAACGCTGACCGAACTCGGCACCCGTTACTGCATGGCCCAGAACTACCTTCCTGCCATTAAAGATGGGGATAAACGCGTTCTGGTCGTGGATGGCGAGCCGGTTCCTTACTGCCTGGCACGTATCCCGCAGGGTGGCGAAACCCGTGGCAACCTGGCGGCTGGTGGCCGTGGTGAGCCGCGTCCATTGACCGAAAGCGACTGGGAAATTGCCCGCCGCGTCGGCCCAACGCTTAAAGCCAAAGGTCTGATTTTTGTTGGTCTGGATATCATCGGCGACCGCCTGACTGAAGTGAACGTTACCAGCCCGACTTGCATTCGTGAAATCGAAGCGGAATTCCCGATTTCGATTACCGGAATGCTGATGGACGCGATCGAGAAACGTATCCAGAAATAACTTACTAATACTATTAGTGACAGCCCCACAGTTTGTCCGCATACTGGGCGCTGTCGCTTTTTAAACCAGGAAACAGTACCTCTGACAATGAATTTACAGCATCACTTTCTTATTGCCATGCCTGCTCTCCAGGATCCGATTTTTCGCCGCGCCGTGGTTTATATTTGCGAGTACAACGAAGACGGTGCGATGGGTATCATCATCAACAAACCGCTGGAAAACCTCCAGGTTGAGGGGATTCTGGAAAAGCTGAAAATTTCGGCTGAAGCGCGCCTGCCGGAAATCCGGCTTGATAAACCGGTGATGCTGGGCGGACCTCTTGCAGAAGACCGTGGTTTTATCCTGCACACGCCGCCAGAGTTCTCTTCCAGTATTCGAATCTCTGACAATACTGTCATCACAACCTCACGCGACGTGCTTGAAACGCTGGGTACTGCAGAGCAGCCTTCTGAAGTACTGGTGGCGCTGGGCTACTCGTCATGGGAAAAAGGCCAGCTTGAGCAAGAGCTACTCGATAACGCCTGGCTTACGGCACCTGCGGACATGAATATCCTGTTTAAAACCCCTATCGCCGATCGCTGGCGTGAGGCGGCGAAACTGATTGGCATTGATATTCTGACCATGCCTGGCGTAGCGGGGCACGCCTGATGAGCGGAACACTTCTGGCCTTCGATTTTGGTACAAAAAGCATCGGTGTCGCCGTGGGTCAGCGCATCACGGGTACCGCCCGTCCGCTCGCGGCACTGAAGGCCAACGACGGCACGCCTGACTGGAATCTTATTGAGCGTCTGCTCAAAGAGTGGCAGCCGGATGATGTTATCGTTGGACTGCCGCTGAATATGGATGGTACAGAGCAGCCACTGACCGCCAGAGCGCGAAAGTTTGCCAATAAAATCCATGGCCGCTTTGGCGTTTCTGTAAAGCTTCACGACGAGCGTCTTAGCACTGTCGAAGCGCGTGCAGGCCTGTTTGAGCATGGGGGCTTCCGGGCGCTCAACAAAGGCAGCGTAGACTCTGCTTCTGCCGTCATCATTCTCGAAAGCTATTTCGAACAGGGCTACTGAGCACAGGGAGCCTGAAGTCGCCCCTGTGCCCGCCTTTCTGCCAGGCTCTGGTCAAAGTTCTGCATCCCCACCTGCTGACCGGTTTGAATGATACCGGGCAGTTGCCACGTTTTTCCTTCACGAATGAGATTCGCTGCAGCCGCTGTGTTCACCAGCAGTTCATACAGCGCCACGCGACCGCCCTGTAGATCGGGGAGTAGCTTTTGCGCCAGTACCGCCCGCAGGCTGCCGGCCAGTTGATTACGCACCGGATCTTTCTCCTGAGCAGGGAACGTATCGACCAGCCGTTCAATCGCCTGGGATGCACCGCGCGTATGCAAGGTTGCCAGCACCAGATGCCCGGTTTCCGCCGCCGTCAGCGCCAGACGGATCGTTTCGCTATCGCGCAGTTCCCCCAGCAGAATAATGTCAGGATCCTCGCGTAACGCGCTGCGTAGCGCCTCGGCGAATGACGGACTGTGCTGGCCAATCTCTCGCTGCTGTATCAGGCAGCGTTCACTCTGGTACATAAACTCCACCGGATCTTCGAGCGTCAGGATATGGCCGTCAGTATTACGGTTGAGAAAATCGACCATCGCCGCCAGCGTGGTGGATTTGCCGCTGCCGGTCGCGCCCGTGACCAGAATCAATCCGTTGTCGTTCGTTAGCAGTTCCGGCACAGCCCGTGGTACCCCCAGCGAAGCGAGTTGCGGACAGCTTCGCGGCAACAGCCGTAGCGTCACAGAGACCCCTTTCATCTGTTTAAAGGCACTGCCGCGCAAACGCTGGCCTCCTGCAATGGTTACGGCAAAATCCGCCTGCCCGTTTGCCCACCATGCTCCCTGCTGCTCATCATTCAGCCACCCTTTTAACAATGCCTCGACATCAGGAGGCGGAAACGGTGCCGGTTCAAGACGGCCTAATCTACGCCAGCGAGGTGGCGAATCACTGCACAGGTGTAGATCGGAGACATTATGCTTTACACTAAGGGCCACAATTTCTTCCACATCCATAGACTACTCCTCGGAAAATGAACGACATTGCGCATAACCTGGCACAGGTCCGGGACAAAATCTCAGCTGCAGCAACACGTTGCGGCCGTGCTTCAGAAGAAATTACGTTACTTGCAGTCAGCAAAACTAAGCCTGCGAGCGCCATCGCAGAAGCAATTGATGCTGGCCAGCGGGCGTTTGGCGAAAACTATGTGCAGGAAGGCGTGGATAAAATTCGCTACTTCCAGGAACAGGGGATTACGGATCTGCAATGGCACTTTATTGGCCCACTGCAGTCGAACAAAAGCCGACTGGTCGCGGAACACTTCGACTGGTGTCATACCATTGACCGTCTGCGCATCGCTACCCGTCTGAACGAGCAGCGTCCGGCTGAAATGCCCGCTCTTAATGTGCTGATTCAGGTCAACATCAGTGACGAAAACAGCAAGTCCGGCATTACTCTGGACGAACTGGATGCACTGGCCGCAGAAGTCGCCGAATTGCCGCATTTAACACTGCGTGGATTGATGGCAATACCGGCGCCCGAGTCAAGTTATGAAAGGCAGTTTGCCGTAGCACAGCAAATGGCTGTAGCATTTGAGGCGCTTAAAACGCGCTATCAAACGGTAGACACGCTTTCTCTGGGCATGTCGGATGATATGGAAGCCGCCATCGCGGCAGGCAGCACTATGGTGCGCATCGGTACGGCAATTTTCGGTGCGCGCGACTACTCAAAATAATAAGGAAACCTGAGGAACGCCATGAAGACGTTGACTTTCCTGCTCTCAACGGTCATTGAGCTGTATACGATGGCGCTTTTGTTGCGCGTCTGGATGCAGTGGGCCCGTGTTGATTTTTACAACCCATTCTCGCAGTTTGTCGTGAAAATCACGCAGCCTGTTGTCGGACCGCTGCGTCGTATTATCCCGGCGATGGGGCCCATCGACAGTGCTTCTGTGCTGGTGGCGTTTATTCTGAGCATTATCAAAGCGATTGTGCTGTTTATGGTCATCACCTTCCAGCCGATTATCTGGATTGCGGCGGTACTGATCCTGATTAAAACCGTCGGTCTGCTGATCTTCTGGGTGCTTCTGGTCATGGCAATCATGAGCTGGGTGAGCCAGGGTCGTAGCCCGGTGGAGTACGCACTGATGCAACTGGCCGAACCTCTGCTGCGCCCGATCCGTAACCTGCTTCCGTCTATGGGCGGCATCGATTTTTCCCCAATGATCCTGGTTCTGCTGCTCTATGTGATCAATATGGGCATCGCTGAGCTATTACAGTCCACGGGCGATATGCTGCTGCCGGGGCTGTGGATGGCGCTATGAGCGCCGTAAGCACCTGCGCTGACGGGCTGGTTTTGCGGCTGTATATTCAGCCGAAAGCCAGCCGTGACAGTATTGTTGGACTGCATGGCGACGAGTTAAAAGTCGCCATCACTGCCCCACCCGTTGACGGCCAGGCGAACGCGCATTTGACCAAATATCTGGCAAAACAGTTTCGCGTGGCGAAAAGCCAGGTCATCATCGAAAAAGGCGAACTTGGGCGGCATAAACAGGTAAAAATCCTCAACCCGCAATCTATCCCGACGGAAGTCGCGGCACTGACAGAACAGGACTAAACCATGCAGAAAGTTGTTCTCGCGACCGGTAATGCCGGTAAAGTACGCGAGCTGGCCTCGCTATTAAATGATTTTGGGCTGGATGTGGTTGCCCAGACCGAACTCGGTGTCGACTCCGCCGAAGAAACAGGCCTGACGTTTATCGAAAACGCGATCCTGAAAGCACGTCATGCCTCGCAGATAACAGGCCTGCCCGCAATTGCCGATGATTCCGGCCTGGCCGTGGATGTTCTCGGTGGTGCGCCGGGGATCTACTCCGCGCGCTATTCTGGCGTAGACGCAACCGATCAGCAGAATCTGGAAAAGCTGCTTGTCGCCCTGAAAGATGTGCCTGCCGAACAGCGTTCCGCGCAGTTCCACTGTGTGCTGGTGTATATGCGTCATGCTGAAGACCCAACACCCATCGTCTGCCACGGTAGCTGGCCGGGTGTGATTACTCGTGAAGCAGCAGGCAACGGCGGCTTTGGTTATGACCCGATTTTCTTTGTTCCGTCTGAGGGTAAAACCGCGGCGGAACTGACCCGTGAAGAGAAAAGCGCGATATCCCACCGTGGACGCGCACTGAAACTGTTACTGGAAGCGTTACGTAATGGCTAATTTGCCACCTCTGAGTCTTTATATTCACATCCCGTGGTGCGTGCAGAAATGCCCGTACTGCGATTTCAATTCGCACGCGCTGAAAGGTGAAGTGCCACACGATGACTACGTTGCACATCTGCTGGCCGACCTGGATACCGATGTACCTTACGCACAGGGACGTGAAGTTAAGACCATTTTTATTGGTGGCGGTACACCGAGCCTGCTGTCAGGTCCGGCGATGCAAACGCTGCTGGACGGCGTGCGTGTGCGCCTGAACCTGGCAGCAGATGCTGAAATCACAATGGAAGCCAACCCCGGCACCGTTGAAGCTGACCGTTTTGTCGATTATCAACGTGCGGGCGTGAACCGTATTTCCATCGGCGTGCAGAGCTTTAGCGAGCCGAAGTTAAAACGTCTGGGGCGTATTCACGGCCCGGAAGAGGCGAAGCGTGCGGCAAAGCTGGCTACAGGGCTGGGCCTGCGCAGCTTTAACCTCGATCTGATGCACGGCCTGCCGGACCAGTCGCTGGACGAGGCGCTGGACGATTTGCGCCAGGCGATCGAGCTGAACCCACCGCATCTTTCGTGGTACCAGCTCACCATTGAGCCGAACACGCTGTTTGGTTCCCGCCCTCCGGTACTGCCGGATGACGACGCGCTGTGGGATATCTTCGAGCAGGGCCATCAGCTTCTGACCGCTGCGGGTTACCAGCAGTATGAAACGTCTGCCTATGCAAAGCCGGGCTACCAGTGTCAACACAACCTGAACTACTGGCGTTTTGGTGATTACCTGGGGATTGGCTGCGGCGCTCACGGTAAAGTGACGTTCCCGGACGGGCGTATTCTGCGCACGGCCAAGACTCGCCACCCGCGTGGGTATATGGAAGGTCGCTACCTGGAGCGTCAGCATGACGTTGAGGCGGCGGATAAGCCGTTTGAGTTCTTTATGAACCGTTTCCGCCTGCTGGAAGCCGCGCCGCGTAAAGAGTTCGAACTCTACACCGGCCTGCCGGAAGCTGTGATTCGTCCGCAGATTGACGAAGCGCTGGCGCAGGGGTATCTGACCGAATGTGATGAATACTGGCAAATCACCGAGCACGGCAAACTGTTCTTAAACTCTCTTCTTGAGCTGTTCCTCGCTGAAGCTCCCTGAAGGCTGATTCAGGATTTTGCATCCCGTTCTGCCAGCTGAGGGAAAGGCTGACAGAGTGTGAGGATGGAAAAATCAAAACAACTTCGCAAACAAATGACGCCCGAAGAATTACGCCTCTGGTATTTGCTTCGAGGTCGTCATTTCTTTGGATATAAGTTTCGCCGCCAGATGCCGATCGGCGCGTATGTCGTTGATTTTTCCTGCCTTAAGGCGAAACTGATTATTGAGCTGGATGGGGGACAACATCAGGACGAAGAGGCCTACGATCAGCGGCGGACTGCATATTTGAAAACTAACGGTTGGGAGGTTATGCGGTTCTGGAATAATGAATTTCGCGTTAACGAAGAAGCAGTGTTAAATCTCATTCTTCAACGACTGCAATGCCTGATGCCCTCACCCTAACCCTCTCCCACAGGGAGAGGGAACTCTTACTCCCTCTCCCTCTCCCCTGGGGAGACCAGCGCGCAGAGATCTTACTTCAACGTCCCCACCAGCGCCTTTCTGCTGTCTTCCAGCGACACCACGCGCTTACACACGTCTTTGCCGAATTGCTGGAAATCATCTTCCTGGTTCTTCCATTCGTTCTGAATCGAGGTCTGCAGGCCGCCCAGGCTACCTAAAACGCCCTGCAATGGGTTACCGCCGCCTTTCAGCACCGCTTTAGCCCCCATCTCGTTGATGCTGTCCTGCAGAATACCGCCCATCGCCTGGTTCACCAGCTGCTGCCCGTCAGCGCGGACCTGATCAATCGCTTTGTAGTGGAACGTCAGGCCGTCGGTACGATGCTCAATAATACGGTTCATCTGCTCTTTCAGCTGTTTATCGAGCTTTGTCAGACGGGTGCGCATATTACTGCTCTCACCCACTTCTTTGGTGATGATCTTATCCAGCGCAACGCGGCTTTTCTCAACGCGCGTCAGAGCGCCCTGGTCAATCCACGGTAGCGCGGTACGCAAATCGGACTGGTAATCTTTCGCCTGCTCACGCTGCGCGGCAGTCAGGTTGTACACCTTGCCATTAAACGTCACGTTACCATCCGGCGTAATCACCAGATCGCCATTTTCGCCTTTGACCTGCACGGTTTGCGGGCTTAACACCACGTCATCACGTGGGGTGACGCTACATTTGTAATCCGCATGGGCGGTGAATCCGGTTGCCATCAAAGCCACAGCCAGCAACGTTTTGCGCATCTTAAACACTCCCTCAGACAAAATGGGCCAGCTAATGCTGGCCCTTGACTTCTTTATTAGTCCCACCAAACGTCGAAAAGTTCGCTGACGCGGACATCTTCCAGTTTGTGGTCTTCAAGCCATTTACGTACCAGAGCCTGATGTTCTTCGGTGCATTTACCCACTTCCTGGGTGCAGATCAGACCTTCCCATGCCAGGTAGCCGCTACCGTCGAAGGCCAGCTTGTTAGGTTCGATCACGTCATTGATGAACGCATCTACGTCCTGATCAATCTGTTCTACACTGGTGCCTTCCGGGAAACGCCACGCAACGGAGAAACCCACTTCCTGGAATTCTTCGATGTGCATTTTTTTACGCAGACGACGGCTACGATTCTTTGCCATTATTTCACCCTCTCGAACATTAAGTCCCATACACCGTGGCCAAGACGATGGCCACGCTGTTCAAATTTCGTTACCGGACGCGAATCCGGACGCGGTACATAGTCATTGCTTTCAGACTGGTTTTTATACCCGTCCAGCGACGACATCACTTCCAGCATATGTTCCGCATAAGGTTCCCAGTCGGTCGCCATGTGGAAGACACCGCCCAGTTTTAACTTACTTTTCAGCAGCTCCGCAAACGGAGCCTGAACGATACGGCGTTTATTATGACGTGCTTTGTGCCATGGGTCAGGGAAAAAGAGCTGAACCATGTTCAAAGAATTGTCAGGAATCATTTTGTGCAGCACTTCCACCGCGTCGTGACACATCACGCGCAGGTTCTCAACGCCCTCTTCATGAGCTGTTGCCAGGCATGCACCGACGCCAGGCGAGTGTACTTCAATACCGAGGAAGTTCTGTTCCGGGCGAGCTTTGGCCATGGTCACCAGCGAGGTACCCATACCAAAACCGATCTCCAGCGTTACGGGCGCTTCGCGGCCAAACAGTTCGGCAAAGTCGACAGGCTGTTCAGTGAATTCAACGCCCATCACCGGCCAGTAGTTGTCCAGCGCGTGTTGCTGCCCTTTAGTCAGGCGACCCTGACGGCGGACAAAGCTGCGAATACGGCGCAGCGGGCGACCGTTTTCATCAAATTCCGGTGAAATGACGTCGTTTTTCATAAAAGAGTTGTCTGCTTGTGAGAATGTTCGGGAAACGGGCATTATCCAAAGTTAAGGCTTCTATGCAAGCATGGGAAAGATCCGGTTTACAGCAGATTGACGCTGTGCTGCAATCTGCGTCCCTGATTATGCGAATCGATGACCATGCAAGCCTCTCAATTTTCAGCCCAGGTGCTGGACTGGTACGACAAATACGGGCGTAAAACCCTGCCCTGGCAAATTGAAAAAACGCCTTACAAAGTATGGCTCTCCGAGGTGATGTTGCAACAAACGCAGGTCGCCACGGTAATTCCTTATTTTGAGCGTTTTATGGCGCGCTTCCCGACAGTGACCGATCTGGCCAATGCGCCGCTGGACGAAGTGCTGCACTTGTGGACCGGACTTGGCTATTACGCCCGCGCACGTAACCTTCACAAGGCCGCACAGCAGGTCGCGACGCGCCACAACGGACAATTTCCGGAAACTTTCGACGAGGTGGCGGACTTGCCTGGCGTCGGACGTTCAACCGCAGGTGCCATTCTCTCGTTGTCACTCGGCAAACATTTCCCGATCCTCGACGGCAACGTAAAACGCGTACTGGCACGCTGCTATGCCGTCGATGGCTGGCCTGGGAAGAAGGACGTTGAAAAACGTCTCTGGGAGATCAGTGAAGACGTGACCCCAGCCAAAGGTGTAGAGCGTTTTAACCAGGCGATGATGGATCTGGGCGCGATGGTCTGCACGCGCTCGAAGCCTAAATGCGAGCTCTGCCCGGTCAACAATCTCTGCGTGGCGTATGCCAACCATTCATGGGCGCAGTATCCGGGCAAGAAACCTAAACAGACTCTGCCGGAGCGCACAGGCTATATGTTGTTGATGCAACACGGGGACGACGTTTTCCTCGCCCAGCGTCCACCGAGCGGTCTGTGGGGCGGTCTGTATTGCTTCCCACAGTTTGAAGATGAAGATTTGCTTCGGGAATGGCTTAAAAAGCGCGGGATTGCGGCCGATAAAATGACGCAACTGACCGCGTTTCGCCACACCTTTAGCCATTTCCATCTGGATATTGTTCCGATGTGGCTTCCCGTGTCCTCATTCACCTCATGCATGGATGAAGGCACTGCTCTCTGGTATAACTTAGCGCAACCGCCATCAGTCGGGCTGGCGGCTCCCGTGGAGCGCCTGTTACAGCAATTACGTGCCGGTGCAATGGTTTAGCATCGGCTAAAAAAGAGGAATGAGTATGGCCAGAACGATTTTTTGTACTTTCCTGCAGCGTGACGCTGAAGGCCAGGACTTCCAGCTTTACCCGGGCGATCTGGGTAAGCGCATTTATAACGAAATCTCCAAAGAAGCCTGGGGACAGTGGCAGAAAAAACAGACCATGCTGATCAACGAGAAAAAACTCAGCATGATGAACCCGGAACACCGCAAGCTGCTGGAACAGGAGATGGTGAGCTTCCTGTTTGAAGGCAAAGACGTACACATCGAAGGCTATACGCCGCCGGAAAAATAACAGCGCGCGGGGATACCCCCGCCGTTAAAGCAAACACAACACGCACTCCCGGAATGATGAAAAAACTTTTAGCGCTAGCACTTGTTGCGCCGTTGCTTGTCTCGTGTTCGTCAAAAAAAGGCGATGATTACAACGAAGCCTGGATCAAGGACACCAACGGTTTTGACATTTTGATGGGGCAGTTTGCCCACAACATCGAGAACATATGGGGATTTAACGAAGTTCTTATTGCCGGACCTAAGGACTACGTTAAGTACACCGACGCTTATCTGACCCGTAGCCACATCAACTTCGATGACGGTACGATCACGATAGAGACCATCGCAGGCACAGATCCGGCGGCACGGTTACGGCAGGCAATTATCAAAACCCTGCTGATGGGTGACGATCCAGGCTCTATCGATCTCTACTCCGACGCCGACGATATTACTATCTCGAAGGAACCGTTCCTGTACGGCCAGGTCGTCGATCAGACCGGACAACCTATCCGCTGGGAAGGTCGCGCCACAAAATTTGCTGACTATCTGCTGCAGACCCGTCTGAAAAGCCGCTCAAACGGCCTGAAGATTATCTACAGCGTCACCATCAACCTCGTTCCGAACCACCTCGACAAGCGTGCGCATAAGTACCTGGGAATGGTGCGTCAGGCCTCGCGTAAATATGGTGTGGATGAGTCGCTGATCCTGGCGATCATGCAAACGGAATCTTCGTTTAACCCGTACGCGGTCAGTCGTTCCGATGCTCTGGGGCTGATGCAGGTTGTGCAACACAGCGCCGGTAAAGATGTCTTCCGTGCTCAGGGTAAATCCGGCACACCAAGCCGCGGCTATCTGTTCGACCCACAGAGCAACATTGATACCGGCACAGCTTACCTGGCCATGCTCAACAATGTGTACCTGGGCGGAATTGATAACCCGACGTCACGTCGTTATGCGGTGATTACTGCGTATAACGGTGGTGCGGGCAGCGTGTTGCGCGTGTTCTCGAATGACAAAGTGCAGGCCGCAAACATCATCAACAGCATGGCGCCAGGAGATGTTTATTCAACCCTGACCACCCGCCACCCGTCCGCGGAATCCCGCCGTTATCTGTATAAGGTGAATACGGCGCAGAAGAACTATCGTCGTCGCTAAAAAACGCCCCTTGCCCTACCCCTCTCCCCAAATGGGAGAGGGAATTCGAACCCCCATACGAAAATGCTATTTGCATCACAATCCAAACTGCAAATTAATGTGGATTGCATTTTTTTGCGGGAGGTAACAAAACATATCGTTGCCAACTGATAGAATTGCATCAAATAACAACCCTGAATGTTCCCAAAACAACATATCTCCCGCTCACTTGTGAGGAAAGTAACATGAACCTTAAGCTGCAGCTTAAAATATTGTCGTTTCTGCAGTTCTGCCTGTGGGGTAGCTGGCTGACTACACTCGGCTCCTATATGTTTGTGACGCTCAAGTTCGATGGCGCGTCAATCGGTGCCGTATACAGCTCGCTCGGTATTGCGGCTGTCTTCATGCCTACGCTGCTCGGTATCGTGGCAGATAAGTGGTTAAGTGCTAAATGGCTGTACATGCTTTGCCATCTGGTAGGTGCGGGGACGCTGTTTATGGCAGCCCAGGTGACCACGCCGGGGGCGATGTTCATGGTGATCCTGCTTAACTCGCTGGCCTACATGCCAACACTTGGGCTGATCAACACCATCTCCTACTACCGCCTGAAATCCAATGATATGGATATCGTGACCGATTTCCCGCCAATCCGTATCTGGGGCACCATCGGCTTTATCATGGCGATGTGGGGCGTGAGCTTCGCAGGCTTCGAACTGAGCCATATGCAGCTCTATATCGGTGCGGCGCTCTCCGTGCTACTGGCGCTGTTCACCCTGACTCTGCCAACCATTCCGGTTTCTAATCAGCAGAAAAACCAGAGCTGGAGCACCATGCTCGGCCTGGACGCATTCGCGCTGTTTAAAAACAAACGCATGGCGATTTTCTTTATCTTCTCCATGCTGCTGGGCGCTGAACTGCAGATCACCAACATGTTCGGCAACACCTTCCTGCACAGCTTCGATAACAACCCGCTGTTCTCTGGCAGCTTTATCGTTGAGCATGCGTCAGTAATGATGTCTATCTCGCAGATCTCTGAGACGCTGTTCATCCTGACCATCCCGTTCTTCCTGAGCCGCTACGGCATCAAGAACGTGATGCTTATCAGTATCGCCGCGTGGATGTTGCGTTTCGGTCTGTTCGCCTACGGCGACCCAAGCCCGTTCGGCACCGTGCTGCTGGTTCTGTCGATGATTGTTTACGGCTGCGCCTTCGACTTCTTCAACATCTCCGGTTCGGTGTTTGTGGAAAAAGAAGTGAAGCCTGAAATCCGCGCCAGTGCGCAGGGTATGTTCCTGATGATGACCAACGGCTTCGGCTGTATTCTGGGTGGTGTGGTGAGCGGTAAAGTGGTTGAGATGTATACCACTAACGGCATCACCAACTGGCAGCCAGTGTGGCTCATCTTCGCTGCATATTCGCTGGTGCTGTTCTTCGCGTTTATCGCGCTGTTCAAGTACAAGCACGTCCGTGAAGCGCACGGTACACAGCCGATAGCGCACTAATCTTTGTGGTGTTGTGCCCGGTGGCGGCTTCGCCTTACCGGGCCTACAAAAACCACCGTTCGTAGGCCGGGTAAGCGTTAGCGCCACCCGGCTATTTTATTTCAGAGAGTGCCCAACCCACCGACAACAAATCCGCGCTACCGCCCGGACTCAGATTGCGTTCAATCAATGCCTCATCCATTCTAAGCAACGCCTCACGATCCCAGCCGTTCACCAGTAATTCACGCGCATATCCCTGCACATAGCGCAGCCCCTCAATGCCACCGCGTGACACCAGATTGCTGTCCTGATTGACTGCCATCAGGCGTAACAGCAGGCCGTGAAGTGAATGCCCGTTCCATTGCACCAGCGCCTTACGCACCGTAGCAAAGCCGCTTTCTGCCTCACCGCGCGCGCCGGTGAAGCCATACTGCTGAAACTGACGCTCTCCCGCTGTAGCCTGTCCGCTGCGGGCGACCAGCTCCCGCGACACCATCCCACTGCAGATGTTACTTACCTCACAGCAGAGGCTTTCTGGGGAGACATTTTTCACACGTCCGGCGGCATAGCACAGTAAACCCAGGGCAAAAATTCCGCCTTTGTGCGTGTTCACTCCGTTCGTCGCGGCATACATCGCCTGTTCGCAGGCCATTCCCATCGGGCGAATAATCCGTAACTGTTCATCTGCGGGCCTATCTGCATGCGCGTTACCGAGTTCAGCAAAGCGCGAAAACCACGGCGTAATCGCCGCAATACTGCGGACAAACAGTGCGTGGTCCATATCGCGATGTGAACCGTTATTGAGTTTGTCCACCAGCCCCGGTTTGGGTGTCAGTTCCAGTTCCTGCCACAACGCCGCTTCGGCAAGCGCAGGTACGTCAGCCTGGCGCGGTTTAGTCGCGAGCAAACCAGTCATCGATCATCTTCTCCACGCGAGAAACCACCTGTTCAACGGGATGGTTACGCGAACGGGAACAGGCGTGGGCCGGTTCATCGCAAATCAGACAGCGTCTGAGATTGGTCCCCAGCGACTGGCGCCCGACATGGCCGTGCTGAGGGCAGATCACGTCCAGATCCCACAGCCTGCCGAGCGGATGTGTCTGCTCCAGATCCGCACAGTGCGCTTTGATTTCAGCCGCCGGATGCGACACACACCAAAGCGCTTCGGGCCCGGTTGGCAACCACAGCACCTGGCGGTCGAGCACCTGCCAGCGGTTTTCCCACAGCAGTTGATCGCACATCTGCAATGCCACGCCCATTGTGTTGCGATAGCGCAGGCTGTCTTTGATTTCTCCTGGCGTAACCAGCGTGAGGGAAATCACCGGTTGTTGATAGTGCGTAAGCCAGTCAACCTGACGCGCTGCGCGGCACTCTTTCGCCGCCAGCAGTTCGTCCAGGCTGACACCCGCCCGCACGGGTGTCGCTAAAGTCATATTTACTCCTTCACCTGTCGAACGGTGTCGATCACGCTGCCATCACGGTAGCGGATCACCCCGACGATCTTGTCGGTAAATTCAATCGGTTTGGGCACACCCGTCAGGGAAATCGCCCGTTCGTAGAGCGCGTTGATATCCACAACCTTCAGTCCGGCTTCCAGCAGCCGCTCGCGGATCTCCGGGCGCGCCGGGTTGACCGCAATGCCGTGATCGGTGACCAGCACGTCGATGCTTTCGCCCGGCGTGAGGCGCGTGGTAACCCGCTTCACCACCGTCGGAATGCGGCTGCGCAGTAATGGCGCAACCACAATGGTCAGGTTCGCTGCGGCGGCCACGTCGCAGTGACCGCCGGACGCGCCGCGCATCACGCCGTCGGAACCGGTGATGACGTTGACGTTAAAATCAACGTCGATCTCCAGCGCACTGAGGATCACCACATCGAGCTGGTCGCAGCTTGCCGCTTTACTGCCCGGGTTGGCGTAAACGTTGGTGGAGATCTCCACGTGGTTCGGGTTGCGCGCCAGCGATGCTGCTGCCTGCCCGTCAAAGCACTGGGTGTCCAGCAGCTTTTCGATCAGCCCTTTTTCGTGCAGATCCACCAGGCTGCCGGTGATGCCGCCGAGCGCAAAGCGTGCCTTCACGCCGCTGCGCTCCATCTTCTCTTCCATAAAGCGCGTACAGGCGGTGGCCGCCGCGCCGGAGCCGGTCTGCATTGAGAAGCCAGGTTTGAAGTAGCCGGAGTGTTCAATCACATCCGCTGCATAGCGGGCAATCATCAGCTCGCGCGGATTACTGGTGACGCGTGCCGCGCCGACGCTGATTTTCGCCGGGTCACCTACGCTCTCGACTTGCACAATGTAATCCACCTGATCCTGCACCAGACTGGCGGGCATATTGGGGAATGGCACCAGTTCTTCGGTCAGCAGTACTACCTTGCTGGCAAAGTGCGCGTCCACCATGGCGTAGCCCAGCGAGCCGCAGCTCGATTTGCCGTGTGTGCCGTTGGCATTGCCGAACTCATCGCTGCATGGCACACCAAGAAACGCCACGTCGATGTTCAGCTCGCCGTCCTGCAACAGCTTCACGCGCCCGCCATGGGAGTGAATTTGCACCGGTTCATCCATCAGGCCATGAGAGATGGCATCCGCCAGTTTGCCGCGCATCCCGGAGGTATAAATTCGGGTGATGACACCGCGTTCAATATGCTCAATCAACGCATCGTTGCAGGTCATCAGTGAGCTGGAGGCCAGGGTCAGGTTTTTGAAACCCATCTTCGCCAGCAGTGCCACAACGTTATTGATCACCCGGTCACCTTCGCGAAACGCATGGTGAAACGAAATGGTCATCCCGTCCTGCAAGCCGCTACGTAACACGGCCTCTTCAACAGAAGAACACAGCTTACGGGTATGTTTTTCTTCTGGATTGTTCAGCCACGGCGTCGCACTGTGGGCGGTATCAAAGGGTTTTAAGTCCCGCAGATGGGGAAAATTCACATGGAGCAGTTCTGTCTGATTCATTATCTCATCCTTAACGACGCACGCCGGAAGCCGCCGCGCGTTCCAGCACCACCTGCGCGTGGTTAATAATCGGTGCATCCACCATTTTGCCATTGAGCGAAACCACGCCCAGGCCGTTACGCTCACCCTCTTCAGCCGCTTCAATCACCCGCTTCGCGTGATCCACCTCTTCCTGCGTCGGGGCGTAAGCGTTATGCAGCAGGTCGATCTGGCGTGGGTTAATCAGCGATTTACCGTTAAAGCCCATCTTGCGGATCAGATCGACCTCGCGCAGGAACCCGGCTTCGTCGTTAACGTCTGACCACACCACGTCGAAGGCGTCGATGCCCGCCGCACGAGCGGCGTGCAGCACGGCGCAGCGGGCGTAGAACAGCTCGGTGCCGTCACCGCGTTCGGTCTGCATATCCATCACGTAGTCAAAGGCGGCCAGCGCGATGCCGATCAAGCGTGGAGAACTGCGGGCAATTGCCACGGCGTTAATCACACCAATGGCTGACTCTATGGCCGCCATCACACGGGTAGAACCGACCTCGCGCCCGCATTCTTGCTCAATGCGCTCCAGGTGGCCTTCCAGTTCGTAGATGTCATCCGGGGTATCGGTTTTCGGCAGACGGATCACGTCCACGCCAGCCCGCACGGCGGCTTCCAGATCCAGCAAGCCAAACGGCGTGCTCAACGGGTTAATGCGCACCACGGTTTCGATATCCTGGTACATCGGATGCTGCAACGCATGGAACACCAGCATGCGGGCGGTGTCTTTCTCGCGCAGAGCGACGGCGTCTTCAAGGTCAAACATGATGGAGTCAGGGCGGTAGATAAACGCGGTTGAGAGCATGGCGGCGTTAGCACCCGGCAGGAACAGCATGCTGCGACGGAGTTTGCTCATTTCAGCGCCCCCCAGTTGATAGCCTGTTCATCCGCAGCGCGCAGGAGTGCGCTCTGCAGGCGGGCGCGGATCACACAGTCCAGCGCCCCTTTATCTTCAATAATGATTAATCCCTGGAGCACGTTCATGGCGCGCAATGTGTCGTTGACCACCTGGCGGATCTGCTCGCCAAACTGCTTAATCACTTCACTGTGGATGACAACCTCCAGCTCGCCGTGAGCGGGAGCGATTTTCACCATCAGGTCGCTGGATTCCTGTGTTCCGGCCAGCGCCTCCCTAACAATTTTCATGATAAATTCCTGGTAATTAAGCGACTTCCGCACTCGCACGGTAATGCGTTTCGAGATGCGCGAAGGTGGAGTCCGGAACAATGTCCCGGATCCGGGAAAACTGCTGTGTCTTGAGTAAGCGGCGTACTTCTGACGCCGAAATAGCGTTACCGGTGGCCTTGATGCGCGGCATCTCCACCACCTCGATATGCGTGATCAGCAGGTCGTGCAGCGTCTGGTTGTACTGGCGGGTGATATCGCAAAACGGCTCCGAGCCGATAAAGCGATGGGTGATACCCAATGCCGGGGCGATGAAGTCGCGGAAGATCAACACGTCGATTTCGCTCCACGCCTGCTGCACTTTGCCGGTCTCTTTCAGGAAATAGGCCGGAAATGTGGCGCGGGAGATGATGTACTGCGAGCCTTCATGCACTAACACATTCGTCAGATGCGCGACACCCGCCCGCACCATCTCGATGCGTGCGCTGAAGGGGAAGAACGAGGCGTCTTCGCGCACCACGAACAGATGCAAGGCATCGCACTGCTTCGCTGCCTGCTCCACCAGATGACGATGACCAAGGGTGAACGGATTGGCGTTCATTACGATCGCGCCAATCTTCTCCCCGTTCTGACGTTGACGCCTCAGCGAACGACAGTAGCGCTCAATCCCCTGCGGGGTGTTCTCCATCAGTACGGCGTTGTTGCCGCTCTGCGCAATCGGCCAGAAGCCGCTGCGGGCAAAACGCTCCCGGTTACACGGACGGGTGCAGAGGAATAGGTGAAAATGGCCGCGCTCCAGCGCTGCATTCTGCACCTCCGCCAGTAAACGCGCGCTGAGGTTCTCGCCACGAAGCTGCTCGTTTACGGCCACACACTTGATGACGTTGGCAGCGAGCCCGGCGCAACCCACCAACTGCGTGCCGGACCAGGCTTCGACAAACAGCTCAATGTCGTTGTCCAGGCCAAGGCCGCTGTCTGCCAGCAGATAACGGATCTGGCTTAAGCGTTCCGGGTGCTTCGCCACGAGGGTGTGGCGAAAATCAATGGGTTGCGATTGCATACTGCCGCCTTACTTAGTGTGCTACCGCAAGCCCGGTGGCTGGCGCTTCCATGATCACATTGCTCAGATGACCGATATGCTCGATCTCCACCTCAATGCGATCGCCCTCTTTCATAAACAACGGCGGGTTACGCTTTTTACCCACCCCGCCAGGGGAGCCGGTGATGATCACATCGCCTGGGCTGAGGCGAGTAAAGGTGCTGATGTACTCGATCAACTCCGCAACCTTGTGGATCATGCTGCTGGTGTTGTCCTCCTGCACCATACGGCCATTCAGCCAGGTGCGGATCACCAGTTGATGCGGGTCAGGAATTTCATCGGCAGTTGCCATCCACGGACCAAATGCTCCGGTCTGACGCCAGTTTTTCCCGGCGGTGAACCAGGTGTGCTGCCAGTCGCGGGCGGAACCGTCCATGTAGCAGCTATAACCCGCCACGTGGCGAAGTGCATCGTCACGGCTGATGTTCTCCCCGCCTTTACCGATGATCACCGCCAGCTCGCCTTCGTAGTCAAATTCGCTGGAATGGCGCGGTTTCAGTACCGGCTCGTTGTGGCCGGTCTGGGAATCCGGGAAACGCACAAACAGCGTCGGGGCCGGGTTATGCTGGTCAAACTCCTTGCGCTTGTCGGCGTAGTTCATGCCCACGCAGAGGATTTTTTCTGGCTGCTCAATCACCGGTAAGAAGGTGATTGCATTCAGAGGTACATCCACGGCATCGTTCAGATAACGGGTGGCCTGTGCCAGCCCGTTGCCCTGCAACAGCGCTTTAAGGTCGCTGTAGCGGTCGCCCAGACGGCGACCTAAATCAATTACACCTTCGGCCTGCACGATGCCGTAGCTGCGTTTTCCCTGGTATAAAAAGCTTGCGAGTTTCATTGTTCTTTCCTGAAAACTTAGACGAGGAAGTTGCTCAGAATCAGCAGTGAGATAGAGACGTTAATCGCGCCGCCGATACGGGTTGCAATCTGGGCAAATGGCATCAGGCTCATACGGTTGCCTGCGGTCAGGATCGCCACATCGCCGGTACCACCCTGGCCACTCTGGCAGCAGGAGACGATGGCGACATCAATCGGGTGCATACCAATCTTTTTACCGACGAAGAAACCGGTCGCCACCAGTGCAGAAACCGTGCTGACGATGACTAACAGGTTGCTCACTGTGAACGCGGCCACCAGCTCATGCCACGGGGTGATCGCCACGCCAACGGCGAAGAGAATCGGGTAAGTTACTGAGGTCTGGAAGAATTTGTAGACCACCTGAGAACCTTCCAGAAGACGCGGAGAAGCACCGTTGCACAGCTTCACCAGTACCGCCATAAACAGCATGCCAACCGGTGCAGGCAGACCAATCAGTTTGTGACCGAGCATCCCCAGCATGTAGAGCAGTACCGCCAGCAGCGCGCCAGAAGCAATCGTGGTGACATCCGCTTTACCGGAGAAGGCAGGTTGAGAGACGGTGGTATCCGCATTGGCGCGGTTTGGCATCAGTTGGCCTTCACCGGTCAGATGTGGGTAGCGTTTACCCAGTTGGTTCAGGCAGCCGGAGATAATGATTGCCGTCAGACCACCGAGCATCACCATCGGCAACACGCGACCGAGCGCCACACCCTGGTCCATGTGCAACAGGGTGGCATAACCGATAGAGAGCGGGATCGCCCCTTCCCCTACGCCACCCGCCATAATCGGCAGAATGATAAAGAAGAAGATCTGGAATGGCTCAAGACCCAGCGCCAGACCGACGCCCATCCCCACCAGCATGCCGACGATTTCGCCGCACAGCATCGGGAAGAAGATGCGCAGGAAGCCCTGAATCAGTACCGTGCGGTTCATACTCATGATGCTGCCGACAATGATGCAGCAGATGTAGAGATAGAGAATGTTGGTAGATTTGTAGAACTTGGTCGTGGACTCGACCACCACATCCGGCAGCAGGCCGTAATAGACCAGAGCGGAAGGGATAAAGGTGGCGCAAATCGCCGCCGCTCCCAGCTTGCCGACAATCGGCAGGCGTTTGCCAAACTCGCCGCAGGCAAAGCCAAAGAAAGCCAGCGTCGCCACCATCACCACGATATCACTCGGCAGTTTCCCGCCCAGACAATCAATCGCAATCAGTGCACCAGCAAGAACGAACAGTGGCAGAGGAATAATCCCGATTTTCCAGGTATCCATAATATGCCACCAGCGCTCTTTGAGCGATGGCCGCTGAATATCAATCGGGTCGTGGGTAACAGAGAAAGAATCGTCAGTTGTGCTCATAATAAGCCCCTTGGTTATTTTGTGCGTTCAGCTTAGAGTCACAAAGGCTTACTTTATGTGAGGAATGGCATATTAAAAGCGAAGTTTTAATGGCAGCTATGGTTTTAATGGTTTCTTTTATTTAATGTGATTAACACCTTATTTATTGTCGTGGTTTTTATGGTTTCTTTTCCGAACTGAACAAACAAATAACATTTTATTGTTCGGTCTGAAGCACATAAGCCTTCAGGATAAATCTTTTACAGCCCCCGCTGTGCAAGGGATCACAAGTTTTCGGCAAAGCAGTCATCCACTCGAAAAAAGATGATATATTGGCTTTCTTTGTTGCTACCTCGCGTGATAGTTATGAAAGTATCTTTCCAGATCAAGCTGTTTATTTCGCTGGTTGCCTTTTTCTCAGTACTTTTTGCGTTACTGGGTGGATATTATTATGTCGACGTCGGCAAACAGCTTTATCAGGAAATGAGTGCGCGTGCCAAAATACAGGCAGAAGAAATTGCGATTATTCCTACATTACGCGATGAAGTTGAACAAAAAGATATCAAAAGTATTCACAACTTTATGCAGAAAATAGCTTCACACAGTGACGCCAGCTTTATTGTGATTGGGGATAATAAGGGACAGCACCTTTTTCATTCCGTTTTTGCTGACAGAGTCGGCACAACGCTGGTTGGCGGAGACAACGAAGCCGTTTTACAGGGAAAAAGTATCACCACCATCCGTAAAGGGGGGTTGGGCATTTCGCTACGCAGTAAAGCCCCTATTTTCAACGATGCCGGGCAAGTGGTTGGCATTGTCTCGGTAGGCTATCTCACCAGCTACCTTGAGACCGTTACCGTCAGTAAAGTCGTCAATATCCTGATTGCCGCCGTGCTGTTGCTGATAGCTCTCTTCATCTTCTCCTGGTTCTTTACCCGCAGCATTAAGAAGCAGATTTTCTCCCTCGAACCGCGAGAGATCGGCCTGCTGGTGCGCCAGCAAAAGGCGATGATGGAGTCTATTTATGAAGGGGTGATTGCCATTGACGATCAACGGCGCATTGAAGTGATTAACCAGGCAGCGCGAAAACTACTGGGTCTGAGCCAGCCAGCACGCGAACTGCGC
The DNA here is from genome assembly GCF_036663495.1 of Enterobacter sp. 342. Lineage (NCBI taxonomy): Bacteria > Pseudomonadati > Pseudomonadota > Gammaproteobacteria > Enterobacterales > Enterobacteriaceae > Enterobacter > Enterobacter sp. 342. The sequence continues at coordinate 25,229 of NZ_JAWUEI010000007.1, read as the reverse complement.
GGGCAGTTGATTAGCCAGGTGATCGATCCGGTCCCGTTCTTCGACACGCAGACGATGCTGGCGAAAGATACCCATGATGAGATTTGCCGTTTTAACGATCTCACGGTGATTGCCAGCCGGGTACACATCATGCTTGAGAGTGAGTTACAGGGCTGGGTGATCACTTTCCGCGATCGCAATGAAATAGACTCGCTTAGCGCTCAACTCAGCCAGGTTAAGCGTTATGTCGATAACCTGCGCATCATGCGCCATGAGCAGTTAAACCGGATGACGACCTTGTCCGGCCTGCTGCATATGGGGCGCTATGAAGAGGCGATTGGCTACATTCAGGCGCAGTCTGAGCACGCCCAGGAGCTGCTGGACTTTATCTCTTCACGCTTCAGTTCCCCGACCCTGTGCGGCCTGCTGCTGGGGAAAGCCGCCCGTGCGCGGGAGAAAGGGGTCGAACTGAGTTTCGACCCGGCCTGTCGACTGGACAGACCGTTCCTGCCCCTTGGGGAGCAAGAGCTGATTTCAATTATTGGGAACCTGCTGGATAACGCCATTGAAGCGACACAACGTTCACCGCAGCCCCATGCACCGGTGGAAGTGCTGATAAAACTCAGCGAACAGGAACTGATTATAGAAGTGGCCGACCAGGGCGTTGGCATTAAACCGGAGATCCGTGACAGGATATTTGAACGCGGTATCACCACCAAAACACGCGGCGATCATGGGATTGGCCTGTATCTGATCGAAAGCTATGTCACGCAGGCTGGGGGCGCAATAGAAGTTGCCGATAATACTCCGCGCGGCGCCATTTTCTCATTGTTTATCCCTGCCACGGGAATCGCCCGGCAACTGGAAGACACCGACTATGCAACATGAACTTATCGACGTACTGATTGTTGAAGACGAGAACGAACTGGCGCAACTGCACGCGGAACTGATAAGTAAACATCCGCGTCTGAGACTGGTAGGTATCGCCTCGTCGCTGGCGGCGGCTCAGATTGAGCTTGAAAGCAAACAGCCACAACTCATGCTGCTGGATAACTACCTGCCTGATGGCAAAGGTATCTCGCTTATCAATAACCCCATGCTCGCCCGCGCCAACTGCTCGGTGATTTTCATTACCGCCGCCAGCGATATGGACACCTGCAGCCAGGCTATTCGTAATGGCGCTTTCGACTATATCCTCAAACCCGTCTCCTGGAAGCGGCTCAGTCAGTCACTGGAGCGGTTTGTCCAATTCGCCGAGCAACAGCGCGTCTGGAAGATTGTCGACCAGCAAAACGTGGATTCGCTGTATCAGTTACAGGCGAAAAACTACCGCCAGGACAACGGCAGCAAAGGCATTGAGGAAAATACGCTGGCGCGGGTGCAGGCGCTGTTTAACGAGCAGGCCACACACTGTTTTTCAGTCGATGAGGTGGTTCAGGAAACCGGGTTAAGTAAAACCACTACCCGGCGCTATCTGGAGCACTGCGTGGAGGCGGGGTTTCTGACGGTGGAGATGCTGTACGGTAAGATTGGGCATCCGAGGAGGATGTACAGGCGTAATGCGGTTTGATGGAATGTTCCCTCTCCTTGTGGGAGAGGGTTAGGGTGAGGGCAACAGCCCGCACTATCTCAACACATACCCATACAACCGCTTGATCCCGTCGGCATCCTTCTCGCTGTACACACCCTGTAGTTCCGGTGAGAATCCCGGCAGCATGTTGATGCCCTCCTCCAGTGCCAGGAAGTAACGCTGTACCGCCCCGCCCCAGATTTCACCCGGTACCACGCACAGTACGCCTGGCGGATAGGGCAGCGCCCCCTCGGCAGCAATTCGTCCCTCCGCATCTCGTATGCGCACCAGCTCTACGTTGCCGCGAATATACGCCTGGTTGGCATCCTGCGGATTCATCACCACATCAGGCAGGCTCTCTTTACGGAACATTGCCTTCTGCAGATCTTTCACATCAAAACTGACGTAGAGATCGTGCATCTCCTGACATAACTGGCGAAGGGTATAATCCCGGTAACGCACCGGGTACTTCTGGTAGATGGTCGGCAGAACATCGGCAAGTGGCGTATCGTCTTCAATATGCTGCTCAAACTGGCCCAGCATCGCGACCAGTTGCGCCAGCTTCTCACTGCTCTCGGCTGGCGTCAGCAGGAACAGGATCGAGTTGAGATCGCATTTCTCCGGCACGATGCCGTTTTCCCGCAAGTAATGCGCCAGAATGGTCGCCGGAATACCGAACCCGGTGTACTCCCCCGTTTCTGCATCAATTCCCGGCGTGGTCAGCAGCAACTTGCAAGGGTCGACAAAATACTGCTCGCTGGCATACCCCTCAAACCCGTGCCATTTGGCGCCCGGCTCAAAGCTGAAGAAGCGGCGTTCGCTGGCAATGGCGTGTGTGGGATGATCCTGCCACGGCCGACCCGCCACCACCGGCGGTATAAACGGTTTGATCATATGGCAGTTGGCAATGATCGCCTTGCGCGCCTCAATGCCCAGTTCAACACACTCGGCCCAGAGCCTGCGTCCGCTTTCGCCTTCGTGGATCTTGGCATTCACATCCAGCGCTGCGAACAGCGGATAAAACGGGCTGGTGGAGGCATGCAGCATAAACGCATTGTTCAGCCTCTTGTGCGGACAGAAACGTGCCTGACCGCGAATATGGTTATCCTTTTTATGGATCTGAGAGGTTTGCGAGAACCCGGCTTGCTGTTTATGCACCGACTGGGTCACGAAAATACCCGGATCGTTCTCGTTCAGCTCCAGTAACAGCGGGGATGTTTCCGCCATCATCGGAATAAATTGCTCGTAACCCACCCAGGCCGAGTCAAAAAGGATGTAGTCACACAGATGACCGATCTTGTCGATCACCTGGCGGGCGTTGTAGATCGTGCCATCGTAGGTGCCAAGCTGAATGATCGCCAGGCGGAACGGACGCGCCTCGTCGGCTTTCTCCGGAGCCGTCTCGCGGATCAGGTTCCGCAAATAAGCGTCATCAAAGCAGTGCTCATCAATCCCGCCAATAAAACCAAACGGGTTACGCGCTGCTTCGAGATAGACAGGCGTGGCACCTGCCTGGATCAATGCCCCATGATGGTTGGACTTATGATTGTTGCGATCAAAAAGCACCAGGTCGCCGCGGGTCAGCAGCGCATTAGTCACCACCTTGTTGGCAGCCGACGTACCGTTTAGCACAAAGTAGGTTTTATCCGCGTTAAACACCTTAGCCGCGAACTTTTGCGCATGCTTGGCGGAACCTTCATGGATCAGCAGATCGCCCAGTTTCACATCAGCATTGCACATATCGGCGCGGAACACGTTCTCCCCGAAGAAATCATAGAACTGCCGCCCTGCTGGGTGTTTTTTGAAAAATGCTCCGTGCTGGTGTCCCGGACAGGCAAAGGTGCTGTTGCCCATCTCCACATACTGGCTCAGGGTGTCGAAAAAGGGTGGCAACAGATTCTCTTCATAACGGCTGGCAGCAGTTTCCAGTTCCAGAAACTCCTGAGCTTTTCCCGAGATTACTGCGGCAGCGCCATCCAGCACTTCCATTGGCTCTTGCGAGAAAATGAACACCGGTAACTGAAAGCCCGTACGTTTCAACAACGCAAGAATACCGCTGCGACTGTCAGCCGTCGAAACAACGACTGCCGCCACATCGGTGAAATCAGTATTGTCCAACGTCACCTTTTCACGGTGCGTAGACACAGAAGAGACCAGCTCGCGGCTGACGGCGATTTTCATGGTTTTCATAAGCGCAGTTACCCTCACCGAGTGGTGAGACAGGAAGGAGAAAATTCGCGCAATAATGTCACCTTTTATTTTCAGGTGCAAGAAGGAATCATTATGCATTAAACCACCCAAAGCCAAGCGTAATGCAGCGCTAACATGTCATAATCATGCAATACCAATGATTAAGTAACAGGAGTTAAGCGTGGTTATCGGGCCATTTATCAACGCCGGAGCCGTATTGCTGGGCGGTGTTCTCGGCGCAGTGCTGAGTCAGCGGTTGCCGGAGCGTATTCGCTCATCTATGCCCTCAATATTCGGACTGGCATCGTTAGGGATTGGCATTTTGCTGGTGATCAAGTGCGCCAACCTGCCGGTGATGGTGCTGGCGACTCTGCTCGGCGCGCTAATTGGCGAATTCTGCTATCTGGAAAAAGGCATTAACAGTGCGGTGAGTAGAGCCAAAAGCCTGATTTCCCGACCAGGCGGCAAGGCGAAACACGGTTCGCATGAGTCGTTTATTCAGAACTATGTAGCAATCATTATTCTGTTTTGCGCCAGCGGTACGGGGATTTTTGGTTCGATGCAGGAAGGGATGACCGGCGATCCGAGCATATTGATTGCAAAAGCGTTTCTCGATTTCTTCACCGCCACCATTTTCGCCACTACACTTGGCGTCGCCGTTACGGTGATTTGCGTCCCGATGCTAGTAATCCAACTGGCGCTCGCTACCTGCGCCACATTGATTCTCCCGCTGACAACGCCGGCGATGATGGCCGATTTCACCGCCGTTGGCGGACTGCTCCTGCTGGCAACCGGGCTGCGCATCTGCGGAATTAAGATGTTTGCCGTGGTGAATATGCTGCCCGCACTATTGATCGCCATGCCGCTCTCTGCGCTCTGGACACACCTTTTCGCTTAAGTTTGCGGCTAAATGGTGAGAGATTGCGCAGTCTGTAACGAAAACAACAAATTTCGTTGACGACTGAGGGCAGATCGGGTTTAATGCGCCCCGTTGCCCGGATAGCTCAGTCGGTAGAGCAGGGGATTGAAAATCCCCGTGTCCTTGGTTCGATTCCGAGTCCGGGCACCAAATTCATATCAACGGACCTCCACGGAGGTCCGTTTTTGCATTCTAAGCCCGCCAAAATCAACACTTCAACAATCCCTTAACTCCACCCGACTCAATCAACCTCAACCCGCATCAAGTCCCTTGCGAGGGTACAACTGAGGGTATAGTCTGATTCGATAAAATTCTGTACCCTCAAATCAACCAGGAACCCAGCTATGGCACTGACTGACGCCAAAATTCGGGCAGCTAAACCGGATGAGAAACCGTATAAACTAGCCGACAGCGGCAACCTGCATTTGCTGGTCCATCCGAACGGCTCAAAGTACTGGCGGCTTCGCTATCGCCATCTTGGTAAAGAAAAAACACTGGCCCTCGGTCAGTATCCTGTAGTCTCTTTATCTGAAGCACGCGAGAAACGTGATGAAGCCAGAAGAATCATTTCTGATGGTATTGACCCCTGCGAACAGAAACGAGCAAAGAAAGCCGTACCAGATGTCGAAAATACATTTGAGCACATTGCCCGTCAGTGGCATAAGAGCAACAAAAAATGGTCTGCCTCACATAGTGAGAAGATACTGAAAAGTCTCGAGAGCCATGTTTTTCCCTTTATCGGCTCACGCGATATTACCACTCTCAGGACTCCAGATTTACTTATCCCCGTTAAAGCAGCCGAAGCTAAAGAGATTTATGAGATTGCAGCCCGCCTTCAGCAGCGTATCACTGCAATCATGCGCTATGCTGCCCAGTCAGGCATTATCAGCTATAACCCTGCCGTGGATATGGCTGGCGCTTTAACGACGGTGAAACGCCAGCATCGCCCTGCCCTCGCCTTAAATCGCATTTCAGAGCTACTTGAACGACTGGATACCTACAGAGGACAACCTCTCACCCGACTGGCAACTAAACTTACCCTGCTTATCTTCATCCGCTCCAGTGAACTTCGCTTTGCCAGATGGTCTGAGATCGACTTCAAGAAAGCCATGTGGACCATTCCTCCAGAGCGGAAACCTATTGAAGGGGTGAAGTATTCCCATCGTGGCTCAAAAATGCGGACAGAGCATCTGGTGCCACTCTCGACTCAGGCGCTGGAGATTCTGAAAGAGATCCACGCCATCAGCGGGGAATATGAGCTGATTTTCACTGGCGATCACAATCCGTGGAAACCCATGAGTGAAAATACGGTGAATAACGCATTACGCCTGATGGGGTACGATACAAAGGTCGATGTCTGTGGTCACGGCTTCCGGGCAATGGCCTGTAGTTCGTTGATTGAGTCAGGGTTATGGTCGAGAGATGCTGTTGAACGCCAGATGAGCCATCAGGAACGTAATGGCGTACGTGCAGCTTACATTCATAAAGCGGAGTTTCTGGATGAACGCAGGCTCATGCTGCAGTGGTGGGGGGATTTTCTGGATGCAAACCATGAAAAGCCGGTCTCACCTTTCGATTACGCCAGACAATAATTATAATCTTTTCTCCCGGCAGAAATGCCGGGAGAATGTTTCCTTATTTTATTTTTTTCCCTGTATACCTTTCTTCACAGAGGTATTGGAGGCTCACTAACACCTGACCCTGTCCTGAAATATTTTACGCAGGGACAATGGATTACCTATACTACCCAAGTTAAAGCCTGTCACAGCAATTAATGATAATATAAGACACAAAATAACGGGATGTCGCTATGAGCTTTTTAACGGATGAAGAAATTAATGGACTGACAATAAAACGAATGATTTTCCATGTCGTTGGCGGAGAGCTGGAGATCCCCGTGCTGCTCAGTGAAATATCACCGCCTGAACACGTCGATTTTTTTCTCGAGCGGATTAAATCTGCATTAAGCGGTAACATGTTCCGGTTTACGGAATTGTCCAATACAGAGCGTATTCTGCGCCTCATCAGGAACCATGCCGATACCGACACCAGTAGTTTCACCGAACAGTCCACTTTTCTTGCAAACGATTTTCAGTCTCACCATCACACCAAGAATGCCAGTATGGGGGTATTCTTTCTTTTTGAGCTTCACACCCTCAACGATGAAAAACTGTTTGCTCTCATTAAATATGATAATGAAGATGTGGTGCGTTACGTGCTGGATGAAGAAGGAAACGAGTTTCAGGTCCCCAGACTCGAACGTTTCCGCGAAAGCTTCGTCAAGAAAGCGGAAGCCATGCAGAAAATTGCTCTGGTCCGCCTGACGGCAGATGCTCAGGGTGGACAGGTTGTCGTACGGGATCGCAGCAAACGAACCAATATCTCCGTTTATTTTGAGCGTTTTTTGCAGGTACAACGAGTCAACAGTACAACCGACCTCAGCAACAAACTGGTTGCCGCGCTTAAGGATGTCTTCAAAAAGCACCGCGACATGCTGCCAGACGACATCAGACGCAGCGGTGTTAACAAGATTTATGAAACGTTACATCACGGGGCACAGGATTTTAATACCGATGAGCCGCTTTCCCTGCTGAACCAGATTTTTGGACCGATGGAAGAAGATCATCCACTGGTCAAATCCTTCACCCGAAAAATAAAAGACCTGGGCATTTCAGGTGAATCTTTCCGGATCGTCCCTGAGAACATCCCTAAGCCACGGAAAAGAAAGCTGGAAACACTGGAAGATGTTATCGTTATCTACGATGAGGATAATGCCCCGGATATCGAAACGATGGAAGACGGGCGAAAACGTATAGTGATTGTGACTGCTGGGCTGGTGACAGATGACATCGATACTGGAAAAAATCGGTAAGGCAATTGACTGCTCACGCCGCGCATCTGATCTGGTGATCACGGAAGATCAGCAAACAACCACCCGGAAACTGTTCATTTCCGGAACCATGGATAATGACATCCTTCAGTTATGGGGAGAAGTGATCGATACTGATGCTGAAAACCTTCGGATCACCTTTGTTGATGAAAGTCGGGATGATATCCACCCCGCACAGGGTGTCCCCGGTCAGAAGCACTTTATCACCATAATCAGCGATGAGATCCCCGGGATCCTGCGACTCTTCACCCTTGAAGGGTGGCGCACGTTTTTACTCCAGGATCCCAGGCTTCGTCAGTATCACCGTATCTACGCCCTGTTTGTCAATGAATCGTTTGAAACACAACAGTGGAAGGTTGTGCCATGGAAACAGATGCAGCCGGAGGCAAGTGAAATCAACGTCCCCGTACGGACAGTCTCCCTCACAAAAAGTATTATCAGGTGTTTTTCAACCGATTTTCTTCCTCCGGATACCATTGCCCCCTGGCTCCTGATATCCGGTGATAAAATGACCGACGAACCAATGAAGCTCTGGGCGTCGCTCGCCTGCCGGGAGTTGTTGAAGTGTTTCGTCAATGAGCTTTTTTCCGCCGAAATAAAAAAAGTCGGATTGTCCGGAAAACCACCACGGAAAATCCCTTTCGGGGAAGAACATGCAGCTCTGCCCGCCTTTGATGTCATTCAGGAAACGGCAAAATGGATTTTTCTGGAAGGGGACGAAATTGAGCTTAAACATACCTTTCTGTCCAGCGAACTGGCCAGAGAATGGCCGGAGGGTATCACGTTCTGTGAAGGCATTGTGTACCGGCTCCCCCCTGCGCTAGAGTCAGCCAGGCTGCTCTACAAGGCCCATATCCGGACGGGGGGAAAAGACACCCTGAAATCGCTGGCCGATTTGCGAAAAAGCCTAGCGGAGGAGACCCAGAAAATTCTACAGCAGTCGCGGGATCTGGCCTCCGCGTTGTGGAAAGATATGGCCCTGGTTATCAGCACGCTGGTTCTTCGTTACAGTCTGGAGTCTCTGAAGGCAAGTGGTCCGCAAAAAGTGTATGCCCTGGCATTTTGTGCACTGGCCCTATATATCGCCATCTCATACGGGATGTCGGTCTATATCAACAGACATTCCCTTTCACTGTTGGGAAAAAACAGAACCACTTGGAGAAATAAGTTATATGGTTTTCTGGATGAACAGGATTATCAGGAGCTGGCGGGCCTTCCCGTTAATGCCGCAATGCAGTCATATTGCCGGGTTGAGCGAATAACGTCGGTCATCGTACTCATTCTGGTCACGCTATTACTCACAGCAGCAGCAAGTGAATTCTGGTCGATCAGTACGCTCTTGCAGTCTGGCTACACCTGGGTTATGAGTGCGCTACAGTTTCTGACTCCCCCGTGAGCCCTGTTCGGACCGAACGGGGTTCTTGTGCATCCTACCGGGCTGAAATGAAGCAATCAGAGATCATATTCGGCCCTGATAACGGACAACACTCACGATAGTCAGTCCTCATGTGGCTAAACAGAAGTCCATTTTGACCGGGACCTAATACCGTCACCTCAGCAAACAGGAATGCCTGTATGGAAAATATAATTCAGGACACAGAAACCTGATCTATAGATTAGGCCAGCCCAATAATCTGAGGTAGGATAGCAATTTCATAAAACTCTATACCCATGATAAATATATATTTTTAGTTAACCTCCCGATACAACTGTAATAATAATCAACAAAAAATAAATATCCCTTTACCTGTTATTTAACAAGCCACGATTTTAGTCATGTTTTTGTCAAACTGTGAACTCACAGCTCTTAGCAGACCACACGCCTCTTCAAGCGGTCCGTTACGTTCCACAAGCGGAAGTTGGCGGCCTAGAGACTCTTAAAAAATTAATGGTTCGTTTTGCAGGTAAGCGGCTCATGTAGACCGTCTGTCCGGTAGACTCCCGTTGCGGGACAATAATGTCCATCATTTTTAATGGACATTATCGCGTGAAAAACCGGACATGGATTACTGAGGCTCTGCGCCTTCATTTTGATGAAAATCTTTCGCGAATAGAAGCGGGTCGCAGGTTAGGCATCCCCAAAACCACCGTCTGCGAACTCTTCGCTCGCTTTAAGAATGCTGGACTAGTCTGGCCTCTGCCGGTCAGCGTAGATGCCAGAAGCCTGGATAAACGCCTGTACCGGCAGGCCTCCCGAAAATCGTCCGTTCTTCCCGTCGTACCCCCTGCCGCTGCTGAAACACCGGCAGTTCACAGGCGGCCACGCCGCCCCAACTTCCCCCGGGAGTTCAAAATCGCCCTGGTGGAGAAATCGATGATGCCGGGCGTCAGCGTGGCGCAGCTTGCCCGCGAAAATGACATCAATGACAATCTGCTGTTCAACTGGCGCCGGCTGTATCAGCTGGGGCTGTTGGGGACTCCGGCCAATACGCCAGCACTGTTCCCCGTGACGCTGACCGCTGCCGAAAGACCGGTGAGCGCGCTGCCCCCCTCTGCGGAAGCGTCTCCCTGCTGCGAACTGGTTCTGCCCGCCGGTACGCTGCGTATCCGCGGGACACTCACGCCGGAACTTCTGCAGATGCTTATCCGGGAAATGCAGGGAGGTCAGCGGTGATCTCCCTTCCTGCAGGCGCACGTATCTGGCTGGTCGCCGGCGTGACCGACATGCGTAACGGCTTCAACGGTCTGGCCTCAAGGGTTCAGAACGTCCTCAAAGATGAACCATACTCCGGCCACCTTTTCATCTTCCGCGGACGTCGGGGTGACATGATAAAGGTACTGTGGGCAGACCGGGACGGCCTGTGCCTGTTCACCAAACGTCTGGAGCGTGGGCGCTTCGTCTGGCCGGTCACCCGCGAGGGCAAAGTGCATCTGACGCCGGCTCAGCTGGCGATGCTGCTGGAAGGCATTAACTGGAAGCACCCGCAGCGGACGGAACGCCCTGGCCTGCGCATATGAGTTGCAGTAAAGTCAGCACATGGCACGCTCACTCTCCGACGAAAATGCCCGTCTCCGGGCGCTGCTGGACACGCAGCAGCACACCATCCGCCAGATGGCGGAGTATAACCGCCTGCTCTCACGGCGGGTGGCGGCGTACGCCAGCGAAATCAACCGGCTGAAGGCGCTGGTCGCTAAGTTGCAGCGCATGCAGTTCGGCAAAAGCTCCGAAAAGCTGCGTGAGAAAACGCAGCGCCAGGTGCGCGAGGCAGAGGAGCGCATCAATGCCCTGCAGGAGGAGATGGCAGAAGTGCTGGGCGAGCAGCATGACCCGGTACTGCCACAGCCGCTGCGCCAGTCTTCCGCCCGCAAACCGCTGCCGGCCTCACTCCCGCGCGAAACCCGCACGCTGTCTCCGGATGAGACCGCCTGTCCGGCGTGCGGCGGCGAGCTCAGCGCGCTGGGTTGCGACGTATCGGAGCAGCTGGAGCTCATCAGCAGCGCCTTTAAGGTCATCGAAACGCGGCGGCCTAAGCTTGCCTGCTGCCGCTGTGACCACATCGTTCAGGCCCCCATGCCGTCAAAACCCATCGAGCGCAGCTATGCCGGCCCCGGCCTGCTGGCGCACATCGTCACGGCGAAGTTCGCGGAGCACACGCCACACTATCGTCAGTCGGAGATATACAGCCGTCAGGGCTTGGAGTTGAGTCGTGCCACGCAGGGTCGCAGCTCCCGGCGGCGGTGTGGTTCGCGTACTCGCCGGACCGTAAGGGCGTTCATCCACAGCAGCATCTCGCCGGGTACAGCGGTATCCTGCAGGCGGACGCGTACGGGGGCTACAACGCCCTGTACGAAGACGGCCGCATTACGGAAGCGGCCTGCATGACGCACGCCCGGCGGAAAATCCACGACGTCCATGCCCGCACGCCGACCGACGTCACCACCGAAGCGCTGAAGCGCATCGGCGAGCTGTATGCCATCGAGGCGGAGATACGCGGAAGCCCGGCAGAGGAACGACTGGCGGTCCGGAAAGCGCAGACCGTGCCGCTGATGCAGTCGCTGTACGACTGGATACAGGTTCAGATGAAGGTGCTGTCACGCCACTCGGATACGGCGAAGGCCTTCGCCTACCTGCTGAAGCAGTGGGACGCGCTGAACCTGTACTGCAGCAATGGCTGGGCGGAAATCGACAACAACATCGCGGAAAACGCGCTGCGGTGTGTCGCCCTGGGCCGGAAGAACTGGCTGTTTGCCGGTTCAGACGCAGGTGGGGAGCGTGCAGCGGTTCTGTACTCGCTGATCGGCACCTGCCGGCTGAACGGTGTGGAGCCGGAGGCGTGGCTGCGTTACGTCATCGGCCACATCCAGGACTGGCCGGTGAACCGGCTGCGCGATCTGCTGCCGTGGAAGGCCGACTTACCTCTGCTGATTTGACCCGACGCAGTTATGGCACAGAGCTGGATCTAATCTGACTGGCTGCTCTGTGCCAGAGGCAGAAGTAGCTAAATTTCTACTGTAATGATTAGTAAGGAACGGGTTAGCCTGATCCTTTTCAATCAGGCTATCGGATATCACTCAGCTAAAGATTCCCAACTCCACCATCTACCAGTAGCTCAGTACCAACCATGAATGCAGATTCATCAGAAGCCAGGAAAACAGCTGCCTTAGCTAATTCATAGGGTGTACCTAAACGCCCAATGGGTACCAGTGCTCTGATATCTTCTCTGAATTTATTTTTGTCCACTTCGCCCCCAACTTTGTTTAATGCCGGTGTTTCAGTCGGGCCGGGGCTTAAACCATTTACACGGACTCCACGCGGGTGAAGCTCTGCGGAGAGAGTTCGTGCCAGAGAAAGTATCGCGGCTTTACTTGCAGCGTAAGCACTGCTTTGTGGAAAACCAATATGCGCACTAACTGAGCCACAAACAATAACGGAGGACGGATTGGATAATATTGGAAGCAGTGCTTTTATCAGGAAAAACGGGCCTTTAAGATTGGTATTCATGAGAGCATCGTAAGTCTGCTCATCCCAGAGTTCCAGCGGCTTATGCGTAACATCCCCTGCATTTATATATAAGATATCAAGTCTTGGCCATAGTTTCTCTAACGCTGCCGACAGGTTAGCTTGTTGAGGAATATCGCCTGACTCAGTTTGAAAAAGAATTACGTCGCTTAACTCTTCTTTTGCTTCTTGTAGTTTTTTTTCACTGCGACCAGTGATGGCAACCTTCGCTCCTTCTGCCAGAAATTGACGTGCTGTCTCTAAACCAATACCGCTGGTGCCACCAGTAATCAGTGCATATTTACCATCAAGTCGGCCCATTTTCTGAACTCCACGTTTAAGTAGTGGAGTAATTATTCATCCTTTAGTATCCTTTGGGAAGTAGGAACTATATGGATACTAAGTAACCTTATAGAATGCTATGGCATAAGATGAGGGTCCAATGAAAGAAAATATTTCAGATTTAATAGAGAGCAACACAGGCTGCCCGATGGTTAGTTTTGTGAATCTGATAGCTGGTAAATGGGCGATCCCCATCCTCTATCGTCTCATTTTATTAGGCGAACCTGTTCGTTTCAGTGAGTTACAACGAGCTGTCAGCCCTATTACTCAGAAAGAACTTACTCGCCAACTGCGGCAATTTGAAACTCGTGGATTGGTTAACAGAACTGTGTTTGCTGAAGTTCCACCGAGAGTTGAGTATCAAATAACTGAGCTGGGCAAATCGCTGCGTCCGACACTCGATTCTCTTGCTGAGTGGATGAATGCCAACGCAGGATCAATGAGCAAAACGTCCGATTTTCGCTCAAAGTAGTCCTTGTCAGATTGATTATGCTAAATCAACAAAACCTATCAACTAAAGTCTGAGCTGATACACCTCCATGCGAGCGTCAACACGGTCAGTATGCGACGCTTACTTTTGCGGGGATACTTACAACATGGGGATCTTCTTATGGTGGCTTTTACTGCTGAGGGAAATCAGAAAGTGAGATTCGGAGTATTTTTAAACAGAATGAGGCGCAACAAGAGCGGTGTTAACGCCGGAACTAAAGTTGTCCGGCAACGAAGCGGCACAGGGATAATTTCTATGCCAAAATTAACCTTCAGACCTCTTTGAGATCAGTCTCAAACCTGACAAAGTGGATATGGATATGAGTGACACAAAAAGCACCCCACAGAAATCCGGGAGCCAGATAAATAAGGCTGTTTTCTTTCCTTCAGCAATATTGATCGTCCTTCTTGTTGTCTTTGCGGCGTTGTTCCCGGAACTCGCTGATAAAAAATTCAAACTACTGCAGCAGCAAATTTTCACAAATGCCAGCTGGTTTTACATTCTGGCAGTGGCACTGATCCTGCTCAGCGTCACTTTTCTCGGGCTGTCCCGTTACGGTGACATCAAACTTGGCCCCGATCATGCCCAGCCCGATTTCAGTTACCACTCCTGGTTTGCCATGTTGTTTTCTGCCGGGATGGGCATCGGGCTTATGTTCTTCGGGGTGGCAGAGCCCGTCATGCACTATCTTTCTCCCCCGACAGGAACCCCCGAAACCGTGGAGGCAGCAAAAGAGGCAATGCGTCTGACCTTTTTCCACTGGGGTCTGCACGCCTGGGCAATTTATGCCATCGTGGCGCTGATACTGGCCTTTTTCAGCTATCGGCATGGCCTGCCATTGACACTCCGTTCAGCACTGTATCCCATTATCGGCGACCGTATTTATGGCCCGGCAGGTCATGCTGTCGATATTTTTGCGGTCATTGGTACAGTGTTCGGTGTCGCAACCTCTCTGGGATACGGCGTTCTGCAGGTTAATGCCGGCCTGAATCATCTGTTCGGGATCCCCGTTAACGAAACCGTTCAGGTGATCCTGATCGTTGTTATTACCGGACTGGCAACCATTTCTGTCGTGACAGGACTGGATAAAGGCATCCGTATTTTGTCCGAACTGAATCTCGGGCTGGCCGTTCTGCTGCTGGCGCTGGTGCTGTTCCTGGGGCCAACGGTACTGTTGCTGAAATCGTTTGTCGAAAACACCGGTGGCTATCTGTCTGAGCTGGTCAGCAAAACGTTTAATCTGTATGCCTACGAGCCGAAATCCAGTAGCTGGCTGGGTGGCTGGACACTGCTGTACTGGGGGTGGTGGCTGTCATGGTCTCCCTTCGTTGGCATGTTTATTGCCCGTGTTTCGCGTGGCAGAACGATACGTGAGTTTGTCACCGGCGTACTCTTTGTTCCGGCCGGGTTCACGCTGATGTGGATGACCGTTTTTGGTAACAGCGCAATTTATCTCATCATGCTTCAGGGGGCGACTGACCTGGCAGATACGGTACAGCAGGATGTCGCCCTCGCACTGTTTAACTTCCTTGAGCATTTCCCATTCTCAGGCGTGCTCTCGTTTATCGCGATGGCGATGGTTATTGTCTTCTTTGTCACCTCAGCTGACTCCGGAGCGATGGTGGTCGATACCCTGGCATCCGGAGGTGTCACAACCACTCCGGTCTGGCAGCGCATTTTTTGGGCGGCCATGATGGGGGCAGTAGCAGTAGCACTCCTGATTGCGGGCGGGCTCAGCGCTTTACAGACGGTGACCATAGCCAGTGCTCTGCCCTTCTCAGTGATACTCCTGATTTCCATCTATGGATTACTGAAAGCGCTACGCCGGGATTTAACAAAACGTGAAAGCCTGAGCATGGCCACCATCGCCCCCACTGCAGCCCGTAATCCGATCCCCTGGCAGCGCAGGCTGAGAAATATTGCCTATCTGCCGAAACGGTCCCTGGTCAAAAGATTCATGGACGACGTTATTGAACCAGCGATGGGGCTTGTACAGGAAGAACTAAACAAACAGGGGACAAACAGTCATATCAGCAACGCCAGCGAAGACCGCCTTCGGTTTGAAGTGGACCTGGGTAATGAGCTCGACTTTATCTATGAGGTCCGTCTTCGCGGCTATAACTCGCCAGCCTTTGCGCTGGCAGCAATGGACAGCGATGAAATTCAGGCAGAGCAGCATAAATACTACCGGGCAGATGTCTATCTGAAAGAAGGCGGTCAGAATTATGATGTTATGGGTTGGAATCAGGAGCAGCTCATTAACGACATTCTGGACCAGTACGAGAAGCATCTGCATTTCCTCCATCTGGTACGCTGATAGACCATATAATGCCATCCCGAGAGATGGCATTATATTAAACACTGATTGATAAAAACACGGTGAATAACATAGAGCCAGAAACCGCTGGCTTTGCTGGCACTGAATACGATATTAATTAACCGCAAAGGTTGTATTCTGAAATACTTCCCGCAAACATATAATGTAACCGTAAAAAATGCCGCGGGGTGCGGGCAATGAGTTGCGCAACTTCTAAATAAAACAAGAAATGATTTCAGTGCCCCTTTAAAAGGTTTTCCATTCACCTGAACCACGTTACATCCGGCAGCTGTGTTCCCTGGAAGCCACGATCTCGTCCTGACTGTGGCACCACATAACCATAAGATAAGCAATAAATTTCAGATGAAGCAATATAAACCTAGTCTCGGTTTCGTTATATGGCCAGATTTTATCGATAAATCAAAATGAACTAATTTACCGTAACCCTGGCTAAAACAGGAAAAATCCAGTCGTAAATGGTTAATGGTATATACACATCTGACATAAACTAAGCCGGCGTTTCTGGCAAAATTTGGGTGGGATTGTTAATTATCAAGGCTCGTCAGAAACGCCCCTTCTTCAAACCAGACTGCTCCGCCTCATTTTCTCAATGAAGACAACAACTCATCCACGGGTTGAGGTTTTCCGTACAGATAGCCTTGCGCAAACTTTACGCCTTTCCTTTTCAGATAAATGGATTGCCCTTTAGTTTCGATACCTTCTGCGATTATTTTCAGGGACAGGTTATGAGCGAGTTCAATAATACTGTCAATCAAGATCCCGGAAACCGCATCAGTATTAATCTTGGCAACAAAAGACTGATCCAGTTTCAGTACGGTGATGTGCTGGTTATGAAGATAAGAGAGACTGGAATGACCAGTACCAAAGTCGTCAATGGCGATCATGACGCCCGCGTCATTGAGCATTTTGAACAATCTGAGTGTCTGTTCATTTTGAGGAACCATTTCTCTTTCTGTTAATTCCAGTACAAGGGAGATGTTCTTATCTTTTGTACTTTCCAGAAAAGTCATGCAGTCATCATACAATCCCATATCAGTGCAATGTTTTGCTGTTATATTGAATGAAAAATAAAAACCGTCTGGCACACTGGAGCTGTTGATATGGTTGGCAACCTGAACAAACAAACTTCGGGTCATTGGAATAATCATCCCTGACCGCTCTGCGTGAGGTATAAAGAGATCGGGACGAATGATGCCCTCTGTTGGATGAATCCACCGAACCAGAATCTCCATTCCCGACACGCTATTTTTATCGAGGTCAACAATACGTTGGCCATAAGCAATAAACTCATTACCCTTAATCCCAAGCTTAATGTCATCATCCAGACTAAAACTCTTTCTGCCCTGGAAGAGCACTACTCCGGAGAGAACAACAAAGAGCAGCGCCATCAGGACGATATGCATTTTTTGATACATAAACCAGGCACCGAGAATCGACGAATTATTCAGGTTGACACTCAGATCAAAGGGGTATCTGTCTGAAGATACCTTCTGAAAAGCAACCGTTTTACCGGAATAGGATTCCCAGCTCAATGAACCATCTGAATGCAGATTTACATTACCAATCGTAAATTGTATTACTGATCCTGACTCCGTAAGTTGCTGCATAACTGTCTGAACATACACACCATCAATGGCAGAAACAGAAAAAATGAGCCACGTATATCTCTCACTAATAAAATAGGATGCCTTGTCTGTATCAGATTTCCGGACAGCAGGGCAAGTTTACCACCCTGATACTCTCTTTGAGTATCAACCACATTCAATTTACCGATTAACGAATGACATGTGATGGTATTACCATTTCCTGTAAGTACTGAGCGGATAAAAGGCGTCGTTGTAATAATGGTCCTAATCTCAGGTAACTGTCGTTCGCAGGAATTACTACTATAGGGGAGCTTAAGCACTCTGGTATTCACGTCATCCGCATAAGCAATGATTTTCTCAATCACTGAGGTAAGTTCGATAGCCGTAGTTCTGTTTCGCTCATTTTGATCTCGAACAAAAATGGTGCAATCTAAAATTGCCCCAACCAAAAATGCCACACCAAGAAAGGCTAACGGCTTCAGAATTTTTTGTTTTTTCCTGTGCATACTAAGCCTCAGTAAAGTCTAAATGATTAGCATTGACTACTTTTTTTGTTTTGGCGGCGATCAGTGTTAAATTATCAAATCAGATACGGTTATAACTCTGCTTCGAAAAAATGATAACGTTCTGTTACCCAGAGTAAATTCAATAGTAGCTTGAATGTAAATTATTTTTTACGCGATCACAAGAATAATTTTAGTAGGTATAACAACATAACTTATGAAATAGTTGCTTATCAGGCATAACACTTACAACAAATCAATTAGTTACGTTTCAATGAAGCTATCACATTGAAGTAAAAGTTAACTATCCCTACCTTTTTTAATAGTGATTTGTGCTCATTATAGCTATTTAAACCTGGTTATCTGAGATCATTAAAGACGATGCTAACGTTTTGCTTACTAGTATACTTATTTTATTCATTTACCCCATCAATCTGATTATTCACTATAGAATATGTTACTAACCACTAATGGTTTAAAAAGTACTGAAGCCATAAAATTTTACTTTATCGCTGTTCCAGGGTCTATTTTACGCTCTCGGAAGATCTTCCATGCTTAGAGTCTGCCCGCTGAGTGCCAAGAGTCGGTGCTCGTGAAAAACATTAACGTCGGTAAGAAAATGTAAGTATCCCGCATAATCGTGCCATTCATATTTAGTGATCATCCAGCATAATCACTCTGCCAACGAAGGAGATCGCTATGCGTAAAGTCCGTTTTACTGAGCATCTGATCATCGCTGCGATTAAGTCGGTTGAAGCCGGACGAACCGTTCAAGATGTCTGCCGGGAGGCCGGTATCTCTGAAGCCACTTACTACATCTATGGACTACCTCCGTTTTGCAAGTACTGAATCTGGTTTTGGGTTGTTGCTTACATCTATCCGGCATCAGGAAAATCTGTGCCCAAATGGGTAATCCACACACAATCGCCTCAACAACTGGACGGCCTCTGAGGCCAATATAATAGTCAGGTTCCGATTGTGCAGGTGCAACCTGTCACCATTTCTCAGTACGCTGCAACTTTTGCTGGCAGGGGATTAATTTCACACTACCTGATACTCGGTCTCATTTCTCAGCATCGACCAGATTATTCTCGCGTTTTTGTTAGCGACCGCCACGGTCGTTTTATTAAATCCGCGCCGTTCCTTTAACTGGTTAACCCACTGATTCATATGACCATCATTGTTATTCGTGGCAACCCTGACGACAGCGTGGGCACCATGAATAAAAAGTGTTCGCAGATGCTTGTCGCCTTTTTTCGTCATATTCATCAGCACCTGCCTGTCGCCACTCGAATGCTGGCGTGGAACCAGACCCAGCCATGCAGCAAAGTGGCGGCCATTCTTAAATTCAGTTCCTTTGCCAATAGCAGCAACAACGGCCGTGGCCGTTTTAGGGCCAATGCCTTTAACTTTGGCGATACGCTGACAGGCTTCTGATTGCCTGAATACTGTTTCAATTTTCTTATCAAAAAAATGGATCCGACGCTCGAGATCGTTAAAGAGATCATAGAGTTCGGCAATCGTCCTGCACATTCTAACGCTAAGACCATTTTCAGCATCTTCAAGGATAAGCGAAACAGCACGACGAACTCTTGAGACTGCCGCGCCGATTGTTATTCCCCGATCAAGCAGCAGTCCCCGGATTTGACAGACTGTCGCATGACAATACGCTGTCTTGCACGGTGCAGAGCCTGAATATCCTGCTGTTCAGGGCTTTTTGGTGGAACAAACTGCATCGTATGTTGCATCAGAGCCACAGCTATCGCCTGCGCATCGTTACCGTCATTTTTTTGCCCACGGACAAAAGGTTTTACATATTGGGGGCTGATGACTTTTACGTTATGACCCAGTTTCTCAAACTCACGCTGCCAGTAAAATGCCCCGGTGGACGCTTCGATCCCAATCAGACATGCAGGAATATTTGCCAGCGTCTGGAGCAATTCTTTTCGGGCAGTGCGTTTCGTATAAACCGGTTTGCCGGCCTGGTTTAACCCGCAGATCTGAAAAACATTTTTAGCCAGATCAATACCCAGAAATACGATATTCATGGTGATTCTCCTGGTGAGCGCATTTCGTACAGTTAACCGTAGCGGGAGGAGGTAGTCCATCCCATTAACTGGAAGGCAAAGTATGGCGGGATGGAAGCGGCCGATATTAAAAAATCAAAGACCTTGAGGATAAGAATCGACGTCTGAAACAGATGTTTGCTGATCTCAGCCTTGAGTGCCGGGCACTTAAAGACGTCATCGAAAAAAAGCTTTAAAACCAGCCTGTAAGCGTGAGCTGGTCATTCATCTGAAACGACAGTTGGACTCAGTATCTTTCAGGCCTGCCGAAGTCCGAACCTGAGCAGAACGGTTTACCATTACCGTCCGGATACAATGCGGGACGAACCCGTTATTGTCGCGTTGCAGGCAGTGGCCGGGTTGAGCGAATAACGTCGGTCATCGTACTCATTCTGGTCACGCTATTACTCACAGCAGCAGCAAGTGAATTCTGGTCGATCAGTACGCTCTTGCAGTCTGGCTACACCTAGGTTCTGAGTGCGCTACAGTTTCTGACTCCTCCGTGGGTCCAATGCGGACCGAACGGGGTTCTTGTGTATCCTTCAGGGCTGAAATGAAGCAATCTGAGATCATACTCGGCCCTGATAACGGACAACACTCACGATAGTCAGTCCTCATGTGGCTAAACAGAAGTCCATTTTGACCGGACTCTAATACCATCACCTCAGCAAACAGGAATGCCGGTAAGCATTGATACTCTTACGCCGTTACCATCCATCTGCATTTTGACTGCTTTTACCAACAAACTGACATCGCTCAAACAATGACGAATTAATCATAAATAGGTGATTTACCCATCTTGATAATTTCTACTATTTCCCATATACCAACTTTGGGAGATTTTCTCTCAAACATATGAAGGATAACTATCATGGGTCTTAAGCCAGGTCCTAAACCAATCGCCAAATCGACAGGTAAACCGGATCAACGCCGGCGTGATAATAAAGATACTCCCGGTAATACTCCGGGATTAAAGCCAAGTAAATCCACTGGTAAATAAGATGGTTAGGGTATAGATCGGTTATCTATACCCTATATGCAAAACAGCATCAGTGTTATCTTCTCCTTGTTAATTTACCTGCGATTTTGCTAGCATTTCTGTCCTTTTTATCTGACTGCATAAAAGTCCATGTTTCAGGTATGTCTGCTCCTCGCACGTAGTGGACCTTCAGCTCAGGTAACTTGTCCGCTTCGTGCCAGGAGCGGACGTTGAATACACTGTTGAATCGTGTAGAGCTGTAAACGATGGAAAAATTAACAAAGCCGCCAGCTGACGGCTTATGTGTAGTAAGGCAGATTCAGCTGTATTCAATAATATCAAACCCTTCATCAACTGCTGGTTCTGAGAAATAACGCGTTATGATTTCAAATTGTTGATCTGAGGCCGAAAACTCATGTTCTCCTTCTGCGTTACGAGCGTGTAAGCGTGATTTGCATACTTCATCAGATACTTTCAGATAGTGCAGCTGATTACTGGCACCTGACGCCTTAATAATGCTCATCATCCATTCACGATTTGTTTTTGTGTTTGCCGGGAAATCAAGAACTACTGATAAACCAGCTTTTAGTAGTGACACCAGATGAGGCTTCATAGCATTTCTCAGTCTTAATGAACACTGCACATAATCAGATATGGATTGCATTTCATTGGCAAAGAGAGCAGCCAGCCAGTGATCCTCGCTGACAATTACGGTCCCAGGTGATGCTCCTAATTTTGCTGACAATGTGGATTTTCCTGATGCAATTTTTCCACATAACAAGTGCAGAACAGGTTTTTCAGGCGTCGTTACTGTATTTTTGTCCATTATTTACCTCACTGGATTGTTACCGGCAAGGCCCGCCTTACCGGCGGGAAAATGGCGAACGTTATCCCACCTGAATTCGACAGGTGATAATAATGATTGAATGGAATAGCACAGAGATTGTTTTCATCTTCATTCAAGTTAACAGGAGCTGAAAGCAAAATCAGCACTTTTTTCACTTTTAAGCTGAATGTCCGTTTCTCGCTCATAGCAGACGTTCAACTCACTAAGCTTGCCCGCATCTTGCCCACGCGTAAATCAAGAGCCTCACACTTTATCAGGCCTATGAATCCGCCGTTTTGCGAACAGAAAAATAGTGCGCTGGCGTACTGCCCATGGTTTTTCTGAACATGGTGATAAATGCGTTAACCGACTCATACCCCAGGTTTGCTGCCACATTTTGTACTGACACCCCACTTGCCAGCTCCCGCAGGGCAATAATCAAGTGCAGTTGCTGACGCCAGCGACCGAAGGTCAGACCGGTTTCACGCAGCATTAAGCGTGCTAACGAGCGTTCGCTGAGTGCCAGTCGCTTTGCCCAGACCTTGAATGTACTCCGGTCGTCTGGATTGCTGACTAACGCATCGGCCATAGCACGAATTTTAGGGTTCGCAGAGACCGGCAGGCTCAATTTCTTCTGTGGCATGGTCACGAGTTCATCAAGTGTCACTCTGGTTAGCCTGCCAACATGACTCTGTGGTACGTAATCAACGCCTTCATTCGTTAAACGATCAACTAACTCTTTAATCAGCGGTGAAATGGCCAGCGTGCAGCATTTTTCCGGCAATGCGGCAGTGCCTGGTTCAATAAACAGATAGTTAAGGTGCGCATTCCAGGTCGCTTTGGCGCTATGAGGAACGCCGCCGGGGATCCACACCGCGCAATCGGGTGGCACAATCCAGATATCGTTTTCCGCACGACAAATTACCGCCCCATACAGAGCAATAATCAACTGCCCTTTACGGTGCGTATGAACCGGCACTTCGGCTGCGTAATCGACGAAATCGATATGACGAGCGACTGCCGGGCTCGACGCGCTGTCGGGATCAAAAAAGGTATTGGCAAGTCGGGATGTCATGTTATTGGCAACATTTAGGTATTTTTTGACAGAATAGAGTATTTAGTGACGTGTGCAAACCGGGAATAATTCTCGGCATGAATACAATCATCCCCCAACACGTCCCTTTTTGGCACGCGATACGCCGCTGGTCAGGCAGCATAATCACTCCCATGCTACTGAGCGACGCCCATGCCCTGCTCTATTCCCTCAGGAGTTTTGCCGCTGCAATGCTCGCCTATTATATCGCCCTATCGATTGGCCTGGAACGGCCCTCCTGGGCCATCATCACCGTCTATATTGTTTCGCAAACCTCGGTGGGTGCTTCGCTGAGCCGGTGTCTTTATCGCCTGGCCGGCACCGTGGCGGGCGCAGGGGCAACGGTATTGATCGTACCCACGTTTGTGAATATGCCTATTTTATGTAGCGTGATGATGACAGGCTGGATAGCCTTCTGCCTCTGGTTATCCCTGCTTGACCGTACTCCCCGCGCCTATGCCTTTGTACTGGCCGGTTACACCGCAAGCCTGATTGGCTTTCCCGCCGTATCCGACCCAGGCTCGGTGTTTAACATTGCTATCATCCGGGTGCAGGAGATAACGATCGGTATCGTCTGCGCCGCGCTGATCCACCGGTACATTCTGCCAAGTCGGATATCAGGCCTGTTCAACAGCAAATTGACGCAGACGCTACACGCGGCACGACAGCATGTTGCCGATACTCTGGCGGGCAAGTCTGATAAATGTCAGTTCTGGTTTTAGAAAATTTCGTTTTTGAGGAGCCTGACGGGTCCAGCGGGGATACGCTGGTCGCCGCTGCGGTGTTAGGGGTGCTTGTCCGGGTTGTATGCAAGGAAATCGTCATGGTTTTTTCTCCGTCAGTGTATGATTTTCGTCTTCGTATCGCCTGACGGTTCGCTTTCCCGGCGTCGTTCTGTCCAGCAAGGGCGCTGCATGCGTGCACTTCACCCTTGCGGGACGGGTTGTGTCGGGAAACGATTAACCGGATGCAGATATGGAGAACAAAAAGTACACAGGAGAAAAAATCTGACCCTTCATAGCCGGACGTTGCGCCCCTTACTTCGCAGTGGTGAAATGCAGATTGGTGGTGTTGAGTCGGAGACTGGCACTGACAGGAACTTCATGTAGGTGTTAGCATGCTTTCCTGCCGGACGAGACGATCCTGCTAACCGGGGGCGGTTTGTTCTTAAATTGTCTCGTTCCGGCATCAATCTGAACAAACACGTTCCGACGCACAGAACATCAGTATGCTCTGCGCAGTCGGAATCGGGCGTTCTGCACGTGAAAGCCTTCGCAATCAAGCTGTCTCTAACGACATCGGCGGCTCAACTTTCAGATTTAGTTAACGCTTTTGCCAACGCATAGTAACCCTGTGATGCGCCCAGCAGTTGTTTCACTTCGATGTATTCATCGATCACATGAGCTAAGTTCTCCCGTGATGGCCCGAAGCCGAGCGTTGGGATATTTGCTTCACCGGCATAATGGCTGCCGTTAGTGCAGAAAGAATAACCGTGCTGCAATGGATGCCATATTCTTCGTCCTCAGAACTGGCTGTCAGTGGAACGCACTGAATGCTACCGGGATATGTCCATCGAGTTCTGCACACCGGCGCTTCCAGGAATGGCGTGATGCAGGTGTTTTTGAGCGCTTCTGGCAGAGCGGTTTGCTTGCCTGTGAACATCTGGACGGCATTGACTGGTCATGGTTGTCAATGGGCGGCTGTATGACCAAATCGCCGCCGTCGGGAACAAAAAAACTGGCCGCAATCCCACGGACAGAGGGAAACAAGGCGTAAAACGCAACCAGCTGACGGATGCTAACGGGCTTCCTCTGTCACTGGTCGTCGCAGCAGCGAATATGCACGACATCAAACGGGTTGCAGATACACTCAATGCCCTTCAGACAGGCCGTCCGGGTCAAAAAGTCAGGCTCTGCCTGGACAAAGGTTACGAAGCAGGCTGGCTGAAAACCTATCTAAAGAGTCGCCTCTACGAGCCGCACATCCAGTCCCGTAAAGAGGAGTCTGATGCCAGTAAAATCATGGAGTTCAAAGCCCATCGTTGGGTAGTTGATCGGAAGCATAGCTGGATGAATCGCTTTCGTCGAGTCCTGACCCGATGGGAAAAGAAAGCCGAAAATTACAAGGCCATCTTGCATTTTGCCTGTGGTCGTTCGTCTGGAATAAAGTCCTATTGAGATAGACTCTTACGTTCAGTCTGATGAGATATATTCCGACCTGATGCAGGGAGATTTGTCTGCAAACCTGAATCAGCCTAAAGGACGACCTTGAAACACATTAGTATCATCATGTTACATAACATCCATTTACCCGTTACCCCATGGGTTGACAGTTGATTAAATTTTGAATACCACATCCCGTGGCAAAAATGGTTTCAATTTCCTTTCCTATACGTTAAATTAGAATGCATATTCTAATTTAGAAAAATTGCTTTCATGTTTCGGTAATGACTCCAACTTATTGATAGTGTTTTATGTTCAGATAATGCCCGATGACTTTGTCATGCAGCTCCACCGATT